>DAORDK010000001.1:0-88110 GCA_035345935.1 Rhodocyclaceae bacterium
GATCACGTCGCCGACGATGCGCGCCGACTTCTTGTAGGCCTTGTTCCAGTCGTTGGAGAGCTCATGCATGGCGAAGAGCACGCGGCGATGGACCGGCTTGAGGCCGTCCCGCACGTCCGGCAGCGCCCGACCGACAATGACGCTCATGGCGTAGTCGAGGTAGGAACGGCGCATTTCCTCTTCGAGGCTGATTGGCAGTGTTTCTTTGGCGAATTGGTCCATGAGTCTCTCGACGCGCCGTAGCCCGGCGTCGCGTTATTTGGTTGAACTGGGCGTAATTTGCTAGTTTACCACGCCCACCCTTCAAGACAGATGCAAGCCATGGCCCAAAACATCGATCTGCTGATCGACGCCCGCTGGATCGCCCCCGTGGAGCCGGACTGCCTGCTCGAAGGCCATTCCGTTGCCGTAGACGATGGCCGTATTGTCGCCCTCTTGCCCACCTGCGAGACGCGGGACCGCTTTAGTGCCCGGGA
This sequence comes from Rhodocyclaceae bacterium, assembly GCA_035345935.1. Classification (GTDB taxonomy): domain Bacteria; phylum Pseudomonadota; class Gammaproteobacteria; order Burkholderiales; family Rhodocyclaceae; genus SSSZ01. Next base: position 477 of record DAORDK010000001.1, read on the forward strand.
ACGGGTCGAACTTGCCAACCACCTGCTTATTCCGGGCCTGGTCAATTTGCACACTCACGCGGCCATGAGCCTCATGCGCGGACTCGCCGACGACCTGCCCCTCATGGACTGGCTGGAAAAGCACATCTGGCCAGCGGAGGCTGCCCACGTTTCGGCCGACTTCGTCGCGGCCGGAACCCGCCTTGCCTGCGCAGAAATGCTCCTCGGTGGAATTACCTGCTTCAACGATATGTATTTTTTCCCCGAGGCTGCCGCCCATGCCGCCACTACCTTGGGAATGCGCGCGGTCCTGGGCATCACGGCGATTGAATTCCCCACCGCCTACGCGAGCGACGCCGACGACTATCTCGCCAAGGGCCTCGCGGCACAGGATCGCTGGCGCAATCACCCCCTGATCCGCTTTTGTCTTGCCCCGCATGCCCCCTATACGGTTTCGGACAAGACCTTTGAGCGCATAGCCACCCTGGCAGCCCAACTGCAATTGCCGATTCACTGCCACATCCATGAGACCCAAGCGGAAATTAGCGGCAGCCTGGAACGTTTCGGCTGCCGCCCCCTGGAACGCCTGGATCGGCTCGGTCTCGTGGGTCCCGGTTTGCTCGCCGTCCACGCCGTGCATCTGGAGACCGGCGAAATCGACCTCCTCGCCCGCTACGGCGCATCGGTGGCCCATTGCCCGGCCTCGAACCTGAAACTAGCGAGCGGCATCGCTCCTATCGCGGCAATGGTCGCCGCAGGAATCAACGTCGGATTGGGAACCGACGGCGCTGCCAGCAACAATCGCCTCGACCTGTTCTCCGAAATGCGTCTGGCTGCATTGCTTGCCAAGGGAACCAGCGGTGACGCCGCCGCCCTGCCCGCCCGGCAGGCTCTCCGCATGGCCACTCTGGGTGGGGCTCGCGCCTTGGGCATGGAGGCGGAAATCGGCTCCCTTGCGGTAGGAAAAGCCGCCGATCTTTGCGCAGTAGATTTCTCCGATCCGACAACTCATCCCTGCTACGACCCCATTTCCCATCTGGTCTATGTCGCCGGTCGCGAGCAGGTTTCGCACGTCTGGGTGGGCGGAAATTGTTGTGTTACAGGCAAAGTCATCAGCGGATTGAATCTTGACGAATTGGAAAATTCCGTCCGGCTATGGCAAAATAGGGTACAAATCCGTCCTGGCATCGCGATTTTGTGAGTCTTAGGAGTCGATCCAGAATTTGCTATGCTCTGGACGGAATGTTTTTTGAATTCTTTAACGAGGGAAAACGATGATCACTAAATTCGCCAAGAAATCGGTACTGCTGGGCCTGATGGCCGGTCTGAGCCTGGGAGCGTCCGTGGCGCAAGCCCACAACGACACCGTTTATGTCATCGACCAGCGTGACGTCGTTGCCCGCAGCGGGTTCGGCCTGTGCTGGCGTACCGGCTTTTGGACCCCGGCCGCCGCGGCTGCCAGCGCCCATGGTTGCGAGTGCGACAAGGATCTGATCCCGAAGGAAGTGTGCGAACCTAAGGCTGCCGCCACCCCTGCCGCTCCCGCAGCGCCTGCTGCTGCCGGTCTCAAGCCCTCCGGCGAGAAGATCACCCTGGCGGCGGATGCGCTCTTCGACTTCGACAAGGCTGTGCTGCGTCCTGAAGGCAAGGCCAAGCTCGACGAGCTGGCTGCCAAGTCTGGCGCCCTGAACCTGGAAGTGATTCTCGCCGTCGGCCATACCGACCGTGTCGGCAAGGATGCCTACAACCAGAAGCTTTCCGAGAAGCGCGCCGCCGCCGTCAAGGAATACCTGGTCGCCAAGGGAATCGAGGCCAACCGCATCTACACCGAAGGCAAGGGTGAAAAGCAGCCTGTCACCGGTGACAAGTGCATGAAGATGGGTGCTGAATCCGGTAAGAACAAGAAGCTGGTTGAGTGCCTGCAACCGGACCGCCGCGTCGACATCGAAATTATCGGCACCAAGAAGTAATTCTCGGGCCGGTCGCGCAAAGCCCTGCTCCGGCAGGGCTTTTTCTTTTCTTGGGTTTAATACCTTAGGCAACGGGATCGAGGAAAACTCCATGGTCAATGCAGACCCGGCTGAACTCGCCAAATTTGGCGATTTGGCCCATCGCTGGTGGGATCCGGCAAGCGAATTCAAACCGCTCCACGATATCAACCCTCTGCGCCTGGACTGGATTGACCGGGCCGTCGGCCTTTCTGGAAAAGCAGTACTCGATGTCGGATGCGGCGGGGGTCTATTAGCCGAAGGTATGGCGGCCCGCGGCGCCCGGGTGACAGGAATCGACCTGTCGGAGAAACCACTTTCGGTAGCCCGGCTTCACCTTCTCGAAAGCGGGCATCGTGTCGACTACCGGCTGATCGCCGCGGAGCAGTTGGCTCGCGAGATCCCGGCCAGTTTCGATGTGGTGACTTGCCTGGAAATGCTGGAACACGTCCCCGACCCGGCGAGTACCGTGGCCGCCTGCGCACAACTCGTAAAGCCAGGGGGGATGGTCTTTTTCTCCACTCTCAATCGAAACCCCAAGGCATATCTCCTTGCCATTGTCGGAGCCGAGTACATCCTGGGCATGCTTCCCAAGGGCACCCACGACTACGGAAAATTCATCAAACCGTCGGAACTCGCGCGATGGGCCAAGGCTTCCGGCCTTGAACCCGAAGAACTGACCGGGATGGCCTATAACCCCTTAGACCGGACCTATTCCTTGGGCAGCGACCCCGATGTCAATTACCTGATACGCTGTCGGAAGCATGTTTGATGCAGTCCTGTTCGACCTGGACGGGACTCTCGCCGATACCGCCCCGGACCTGGCTGCGGCATTAAACCGCGTACGCAGCGATCGCGGCCTTGACCCGATAGCTGCGCCAGTTCTACGCCGTTTTACGTCGCAAGGCGTTCGTGGACTACTCCGGATCGGAATGGGAATCGAACCCGGTCATCCGGATTATGATGCGCTCGCCAGAACGCTTCTCGACCATTACGCTTTAGCCCTGTGCGTCAAAACCAAGCTGTTCGATGGCATGGCCGCCCTCCTCGACAAACTTGATGGCGCGGCAATTCCGTGGGGAATCGTGACCAATAAGCGCGCGCGATTTACCGATCCTCTGGTCGCCGCCCTCTACCTTTCCCAGCGTGCCGCTTGCGTGGTCAGTGGCGACACGACCCCAGAGACCAAGCCCTCACCGCTACCGATTCTCCACGCCTGCCATGTACTGGGGCGCCACCCCGGGGCAACGCTCTATGTGGGCGACGACCGCCGCGACATCATTGCCGGTCGGGCCGCGGGGACCAAGACCGCTGCTGCCGCCTATGGTTATCTTGGCGACAGCGGACCCCTCGAACTATGGAACGCGGACTTTATCGTGAACCATCCCGACGAACTCGCCTGCAGGATCTTTGCTTGAGCCCCGTCTAGGCCGGAAACAGCTGTTTGCATTTGCTCACGGTTCGCACGGACCTGCCCGGGCAAGATAGCTCCCATGAGCCGCCCTCTGGCGGCATTCCGGAGTCGGATCATGAAATCAAGCGCCCTCGCGTTTTTCGTTACCCTTGCCCTGCTGGCTGTTCCGGCAGTGGCCCACGAGAATGGGCACCACTGGGAACGCCATTCCCACGATCACCAAGGCCACTGGAAGCACCGCGGCCCGGGATATCGCTACGATCAGCCTATGGTGATCTATCGTCCTTACTACGCACCGCCCCCTGCAGTGGTCTATCAACCCGCCTACTACGGTTACCGGACGGAGCCTGTGATCACCATAGGAGTGGGCTTACCACCCATCGTCATTCCCCTAAGGTAACCCGCTGAACGACAACGATCCTGTCGGGGCAGCAGATTTGCAAGCTGTCAAAGCCTCCAGCATCGTCTTGCCTCTGCGGAGCCTCGCCGCTCGGCTCTGTAGCGCAGCAACGCCAGAATTGGCTCAAGCGACTTCGCGGGCGTCGAGAAACTTCAGCTTAGGGTACTTCTCGGCCATCATGTTCAAGTAAACGTTGCTTGGCGCCAGATAGACGGGGTCGTCAGCGCCATCGAGCGCGACATTCGCCCCGTAGCGTTCCGAAAGCTGGCGCATTTCGCCCTCGTCTCCCTTGATCCAGCGGACCGTTGCGCAGTTGTACGACTCGAAGATCACTTGGACGCCGTATTCGTTTTCCAGGCGATGGGCGACGACGTCAAACTGCAGCACGCCAACGGCGCCCAGGATGAGTTCATTGCCCGCAAGCGGCCGGAAAAGTTGGGTCGCCCCTTCTTCAGCTAATTGCTGAAGACCCTTATGTAATTGTTTAATTCTTAATGGATTTGCGATTCGTGCCAAGCGAAAGTGCTCCGGCGCAAATGACGGAATGCCGACGAAACGCAGCTCCTCGCCTTCGGTGAAGGTTTCCCCAAGGCGAATCGAACCATGATTGGGAATTCCGATGATGTCCCCCGGATAGGCTTCGTCCGTGGTACTGCGGTCCCGCGCCATGAAGGTGATGGCGTTATTGACCGCTAACAGCTTGCCCCCAGCCACCTGCTTGACCTTCATGCCGCGCTCGAAGCGACCCGAACACACTCTCAGGAAGGCAATCCGATCGCGGTGCTTGGGGTCCATGTTGGCCTGAATCTTGAATACGAAGGCGGAAAACCGCGGCTCACCTGGCGCCACGGTCCGCGTCGCGGCCGGCCGCGCTTGGGGTCCCGGCGACAGGTCGACAATCGCATCTAGCAGGGACTGAACACCGAAATTATTCACCGCAGAGCCGAAAAATACCGGAGTCTGCTTCCCGGACAAGTAAGCATGCGCGTCGAAGGCATGGGACGCACCGCGCACGAGTTCCACATCCAGACGCAATTCGTCCGCCTGTGCCCCGATCAGCTCATCCAACCGAGGGTTGTCCAAACCCTGGATGAACTCGCCGGTCCCCTTCTCGGCCTGGGGATCGAAAAACGCGATGGTGTCGTCGTAAAGATGGTAAACGCCCCGAAACCGCTTTCCCATACCTATGGGCCAGGTCATGGGAGCACACTGGATCTTCAGCACGTCCTCAATTTCGTCCAGCAGATCGATCGGCGATTTGCCTTCCCGGTCCAGTTTGTTGATGAAAGTCAGGATGGGCGTATCGCGCATTCGACAGACGTTGAGCAGTTTGATGGTCTGAGCCTCGACGCCATTGACCGAGTCGATCACCATGACACCCGAGTCCACTGCCGTCAGGGTACGGTACGTATCCTCGGAGAAATCCTCGTGTCCTGGAGTATCCAGGAGATTGACCATACATTCCCGATAAGGAAACTGCATCACCGATGAGGTTACCGAAATACCTCGCTGCTTTTCCAGTTCCATCCAGTCGGAAGTGGCATGGCGGCTTGCTTTACGCGCGCGAACCTCTCCGGCGACCTGAATAGCTCCTCCAAACCAGAGCAGCTTCTCGGTCAGGGTCGTCTTGCCCGCGTCGGGGTGGGAAATAATGGCAAAGGTTCGGCGACGGGAGATTTCGGTATCCAGGGAATTCACGGTATGGTCGGCAAAGGCAAAGTGGCGGCATTATACTGCCCGCCCCTTTCGCCACGCCGCCGGAATTTCGCGTCCAGCAGGAGTTGGGCCATCAGCGTGCGACCAGCGGGCATCCACCTTCCGCTAGCGGGCGAAAGGCGGTTTCTCCCGGGATGGTCTCAAGAATCCTCAGGTAATCCCAAGCCACGGCAATTTCTCCCGGCTTTCTGACCTGCAGGAGAAGGACATCGTGGACCATGCGCCCATCCGGCCGCAGAATCCCTTTGCCGACAATCGGATCCCGTATTGGAATCTCCCGCATCTTGCTCACCACCGCGCGGCTCTCGACCGTTCCGGCGGCGCTCACGGCCTTGAAATAATGGGTAAGCGCCGAATATACCCCTGCCTGGAGGTCGGTCGGCATCGAGCCGCTCCTCTCGTAGAAGCGCCGCGACCAGATGCGCGATTCCTCGTCTCGGTTCCAGTAAAAAGCATGGGTAAGCTTCAGCCCCTGCGCAAGCTGCGGCTGCATGACATGAACGTCGCTCAGCGTAGTCGCGACGGCAGCCAGCATGATCTTCCCACGGCTGACTCCCAGAAGATCGTAGGCCTGGCGGACAGACGCGATCAGGTCGGTTCCCGCATTGACCAGCCCAATGACCTCAGCGCCGGACTGAGCCGCCACGCGAAGCTTGCCGAAAAGATGCTCTTCGCCCCTGGCGTGCGTAATGCTTCCGACGACGGTTCCCCCGTTCTTCTGAATGACCGTGGTGAGAGACTGCTGGACGTCTCGCCCGAACTGGTTATCCACGACCACTAGAAACCAGCGACGCGCGCCGAGACGAGTCAATTCCCCACCGATCACCTGATTGAACGCGTAGCCATCGTACATCCAGTGGATACCGTTGGCTGCGCAGGCCTTACCCGTAAGCGCCGGAGTCATCACTCCGTTGTAGAACGCCACGACGTCCCGATTCCGGATGACTTCCTGAACCGCCAGGGCGGTGGGTGACCCGACGACATCGGCGATAACCTGTACAGTGGATCGATCGGTCCATTCGCGGGCGATGCGTGCGGCAACCGCGGGTTCGTTCTCGTGATCTGCAAAGATGACGCGTACGGGTTTCCCCAAGAGCGTCCCTCCTGCGTCTTCAATCGCCAAACGCGCCGCAGTGACCGATCCTTGGCCAGCGATATGCGCGTAGCTGCCCTTCATGTCGAGCAACAGACCGATGGTGATCGTTTCGGGATCTCCCGCCGGGGTCGCGAAAACCAAGCCGATCCTGCCCAGGATGGCGATCCCCACCCATAAGCGGCATATGGCTGAAATATATTGCTTGATCATTGGCCCCAACAATGGAGAAGTTCTTTTTTTTCACTATTATGTGCGAACTCCTATCGTCCAGGTGATCGCAAGCTTTGGTCATGCCCCTAGGCAATCGATTTCCCGCTCTCGTACTCGCGGCAGTAGTGGCCATCGGCCTCGCGCTCCTTGGAGCTTTCTCTTATTACAACGGGATCCACAGGGAATTTCTTGCCGCGAATTTCGATAGTGTCCATGGCGCAAGAACCTTGCTCAAGGCACAGGCTTTTCTTAAGCAGGCCCAGGATCGCCTGGAGCGCGCTGCGCTCCCCCAATCCAATCTGCAGCCCCTGCTCCGTCAGGCTGTTGACGCCTTGTTCCAGGCCGCAAGCTACGGGGCGGAAGGTTCCGACGATGCGCGGCATCGCCGATCGGAGCTCACCAGCCGAACTCGAATTCTGCACAAGCAGGTCGAGCAATTGCTGGTTTCTGCTTCCGAGCCCGCGGTAACAGCCAGCCTGCCGACCATTGTTGCCCAAGTTCGGGGATTGGCGGAGGAGTTCGGCACCGCTGAATTGGAACACTGGGGAACCCTATCGTCCCTCAATAGCGAGCTTGCCCTTCGCATGGAACAGCTTCGGCTGTTCATTGCGGCAACCATCTTCATCTTCGTGGCCATCATGCTTATTCTGGCCCGTTCTCTCCAACGAACCCGCCAAGCCGAGAGCGCGCTACGCAACGCCAAGCGAGACACCGAAGCAATCCAGCAAACGACCCTTGACGCCGCGACGATCGGGATTGTCTACCTCAACATGGACGACCCGGAGCATCCCAGAGTCATCGCGGCAAACCGCCAGATGGCCACCATTCTCGGCATTTCCCTGGATCAATTGGTCGGCACATCGCTCACTCGGTTTTACGCCGATTTAAGCAGCTTTCAGGCCTCTATCGCCGAATTACGCAAGGTCTTGGCAAGCGGAGAAGTACTGCGCGGCGAGAAACTGCTACGCCGACACGACGGGAGTCTCTTCTGGTGTGCCTTTTCGGCCAAAGCCATCGACGCGACCGATGCCTCCCGGGGGATAGTGTGCTTGCTCGAGGACGTCAGCGAGCAGAAGCGCGCCGAAGAAGAACTCGAATCGGCCAAGCGCGACGCCGAAAGCGCCAACCGAGCCAAGAGCGAATTTCTCGCGAATATGAGCCACGAGATCCGAACTCCGTTCACCGGAGTCCTCGGCATGCTGGAATTGCTGCTCCAGTCCCGCCTCTTGCCCGAGCAGCGGCGCCATGCCGAATTAGCCCACCGCAGTACCCGAAATCTCCTTGCCATTGTTGACGACATTCTCGACCTCTCTCGCATCGAGAATGGCAAATTCGAACTCCATCCGGCCCCCACCGAATTGCGCCCGCTGCTTGAAGGAATCGTCCAGTTTCATCGTGTCCAGGGCGAAAAAAAGGGCTTGGAAGTCCAACCTCAAATCGATCCGGCCATTCCAGACTTCGTTGTTGTAGATGGCCTGCGCCTGCGTCAGATTCTCGACAACCTGATGGGCAACGCTTTGAAATTCACCCCGCGCGGACGCGTGAACCTGGCTGCGGAAATCACCGCGTCCGAACCTGACCGGTGCCGGCTGCGTTTTACGGTCTCCGACACGGGAATAGGCATTCCGGCAACGCAGCAGGCCCGAATTTTCGAAAAATTCATCCAAGCCGATGGCTCCACGGCCCGCGTATTCGGCGGCAGCGGGCTTGGACTGGCGATCTGTCGGCAGTTGGTCGATCGTATGGGTGGAGAGATGGGCGTCAGCAGTTTCGAGGGACGGGGAAGTCGGTTCTGGGTGGAATTCGACCTCCAGGTCGTCCCTTCACCGGGTTTGCGCGAACCTATGCCTTTAAACGCAGATCCAATCCGCCTCCCCGCCGGCGTGCGTGTTCTTGTGGCAGACGACAGCGATACGAATCGCGAAGTCCTTGCCGGCTTGCTCGAGGGCTTTGGGGCTGTCGTGATCCTGGCAGAAAACGGTGAGGAAGCCGTGCGTCTCGCCGCCAACGAGCGTCCCGACGTCATCTTGATGGATATCCAGATGCCCGGCTTGGACGGATACGAGGCCACCCGCTTGATTCGGGCGGCGGAGACCCTGGGCAAGCGGGTGCCGATTATCGCGCTCACAGCCCACGCCATGGCGGGCGATCGCGAAAAATGCCTTGCCGCCGGCATGGACGATTACGTGTCCAAACCCGTCGCCCAAGAAGTGCTCGCGGCCTGTGTTGCACTTCAGCTTGCGTATGTTTCACCGGAATCCGTCTTGGGCGAGACCGAGGCATCGCCCCGCGCTGCTCCTTATCGAGGCCATATCCTGCTTGCCGAGGATGACGAATCGATTCGTACCGCTTGCCGTGGGCTCCTCGAACACTTGGGATGCCAGGTGACCACGGCGATCGACGGTGGCGAAGCCCTCGCGCTATTCGGCAGTGACGATTTCGATCTGGTTCTGCTCGATTGCCGGATGCCAGGGCTATCGGGCCAGGAAACGGCACGCCTGTGGCGCCAGAAGGAATTGGAGGCGCGACGCATGCCGACTGCCATCGTTGCGCTCACCGCCCTGGCTTCCGCCGAAGATAGATCAGAATGCCTTGCCGCAGGCATGAACGACACCCTGGCAAAACCCTTCAATCAGGAAGATCTGGAAAAGCTGCTCGAGGCATGGCTGGGGCGCGATCCCCACCGGGAGTCCAAGACAGGGTAAACTGCTGTCCTTTTCGCGAAGGCTGTCCAGCCGCCAATCCGATAGAGATTCCCATGAGCACTCAGAACCTAGAAAACGTCAATGTCAGCGCCTTCGACGCGATGCCCACGCCGGAGGAACTCCACGCTCGCCTTCCGCTTTCCGTCAAGGCCGCCCACACCGTGAATCAGGGTCGCAGCACCTTGCGCCGCATTCTCGATCGCAAGGATCATCGCCTGTTCGCGGTCGTCGGCCCCTGCTCGATCCACGACCCCAACGCAGGCCTGGATTACGCGCGCCGGCTCCATGAGTTGTCCCGCGAAATCGGTGACACCATCTGCCTGGTGATGCGCGTCTACTTCGAAAAGCCACGCACGACAGTGGGCTGGAAGGGCTACATCAACGACCCCTACATGGACGATTCGTTCCGCGTCGACGTCGGCATGGAAAAGGCCCGCGATTTCCTGTTGAAGATCAATGAGCTCGGACTGCCCACCGGTACGGAAGCCCTAGACCCGATTTCTCCCCAGTACTACGGCGACCTGATCGCCTGGACCGCCATCGGAGCCCGCACTACCGAGTCCCAGACCCATCGCGAAATGTCTTCCGGGCTCTCCACTCCCGTTGGCTTCAAGAACGGCACCAGCGGCGATCTGGCTGTGGCCGTCAATGCCATCCTTTCGGCGTCCAAGCCCCACTCCTTTCTCGGCATCAATGGCCAAGGCCGCGTCGCCATCGTCCGCACCAGCGGAAATCGCCACGGACACGTCGTCCTGCGCGGGGGGGATTCGCGACCCAACTACGATACGGTTTCCGTCTCGATGGCCGAGCAGGCGCTGACCAAGGCCAAGCTCCCCCACAACATCGTCGTCGATTGTTCCCACGCCAACAGCAGCAAGAAACCCGAGTTGCAACCCCTGGTGATGGCGGACGTGGTGAACCAGATCCGGCTCGGCAACAAATCCCTGGTCGGCGTGATGATCGAGTCGAACATCGAGGCCGGAAACCAGCCGATTCCCGCCGACCTCAGCCAATTGCGCTACGGTTGTTCGGTCACCGACGCCTGCGTGGACTGGTCCACGACGGAAAAAATGCTGCGCGACGCTGCCATCCTGTTGCGCGATGTCCTTCCGGGCCGCCTGGACGCCTGACCATTCCGCTTCGCCGCCGATGCCTCTGATCCGCCCCTTCGCCGGCCTGCGCCCGGCACCCGGTCGCGCCGGGGACGTTGCCGCCCCACCCTACGACGTACTCTCCAGCGACGAGGCCCGGGAAAGGGCCGCCGGTCGCCCCTGGAGTTTCCTCCACATCTCCAAGGCGGAAATCGACCTGCCGGCCGACGTCGACCCCTATTCCCCTTCGGTTTACGCTCGCTCTGCTGCGAATCTTGCAGCCATGATTTCGGCTGGCGTTCTCATCCGGGATGAATCTCCCCGCTACTATGCCTACCGCCTGGTCATGGGCAATCATGTCCAGACCGGTCTGGTTGCGGCCGCATCGGTGGCCGATTACGACAGCAATCGCATCCGCCGCCATGAATTCACCCGGCCTGACAAGGAAGACGACCGAGTCCGTCAAATCGAGGCCCTCAATGCCCACACCGGCCCCGTCCTCCTGGCATACCCTGATTGCCCGGTGGCCGATGGGATCATCGCGGCCGCCACGGCCGGGGAACCACTCGCCGACGTCACCGCCGACGGAGTCCGGCACATGACCTGGGCCATAGAACATCCAGACGCCGTCGCCGCCCTCTCAGCGGCCATCGACGGCCTACCCTGCCTATACATCGCCGACGGTCACCACCGCTCGGCCGCGGCGTCCCGGGTTGCTGCGGCTCGCCGCAAGCCTGACAGCGCAGATGGTTCGGCAGAAGCCTTTCTTTCGGTGATGTTCCCTGCCCACGAGATGCGGATCATGGATTACAACCGCCTGGTCAGGGACTTGAACGGCCTCAGCCCGGAGGCCTTTCTTGCCGGAGTGTCGGAAGCCTTCGAGGTCGTACCCGTCGATCGGGCTTTTTCGCCGGAAAGCCCTGGGATCTTCGCTCTCTACCTGGCCGGTCGCTGGCATCGCCTGGCCATCGATCCATGTCGCATCCCGCTCGCCGACCCGGTAGCCCGACTGGATGTCAGTCTCCTCTCCGACCATCTCCTGGGTCCGATCCTCGGCATCGCCGATCTGCGACGCGACAAGCGCATCGACTTCGTAGGCGGCATTCGTGGTCTAGGGGAACTCGAACGACGGGTTGATAGCGGAGAGATGGCGGTCGCATTTGCCCTCCACCCCACCCGTATGGCGGACCTCATGGCTGTAGCCGATGCCGGGGAAGTCATGCCCCCCAAATCCACCTGGTTTGAGCCCAAGCTTGCCGACGGGCTCCTATCCCACGTTCTGGACTGATTTCAGAGCCAGATCGCGAGGCTGCCCGGGGTCATTGCAGGTCCACTGCGTAACGCTTGAGGTCGTCCAAGGCGATGACCTCCAACGATGCCTGGTTGCTAGCCGTCAGGACCACCCGAGGTGCCCGGCCACCCGCCAGGGCTTCCAGCCAACGGGCAGCGCACAGGCACCAGCGGTCGCCCGGCTTCAGCCCAGGAAAACCGTACTCCGGTCTTGGCGTGGATAAATCGTTGCCGCGCTGCTGAGAGAACTCCAGGAACTCGGGCGTCGCCACGATGCACACCGTATGGCTGCCAAAATCGTCAGGGCCGGTGTTGCAGCAACCGTCTCGGAAAAACCCAGTACGAGGCCGCTCGCTGCAGGGGAGCAAAGGACCCCCAAGGACATTCAATTGACTTCCCCGCCCTGGCCAGTCACGAGGCTTCATGCCTGCACCGTCACTCGACTTCGTCTATCCAGGCCTGCTGGATGGCTTCTAGGATTTTTTCGCCACAGTGCTTGGGATCGTCGTCAAAATCCGGTAGCGCCAGCACCCAAGCGCGGAGGTCGACAAAGTTGGCCTTGAGCGGATCCTTGTCCGGATAAGCCTCGGCCAGCTCGATGGCAATGTCGTTAATGTCGGTCCATTTCATTTCCTGTGCCCCTCCTTCGCCATATTGATGCTGTACTTGGGGATTTCTACCACCAGCGGCGTTTCGCCGACGGTCGCCTGGCACCCCAGCCGGGAATTGGGCTCCAAGCCCCAGGCCTTGTCCAGCAAATCTTCTTCGTCGTCCTCGGCGGGTTCCAACGAGTTGAAACCCTCGCGCACGATGACGTGACAAGTAGTGCAGGCGCAAGACATCTCGCAGGCGTGTTCAAGCTCGATGTCGTTTTCCAGCAGAGTCTGGCAGATGGATTTTCCAGCTTCGGCTTCGATCACCGCGCCATCCGGACACAGTTCAACGTGAGGCAGCACGACGATCTGAGTCATTCTTCCTCTCCCGTCTTGAGATCATCGACCTTGCGCCCAGCCAGGGCGCGCTTGATGCTTTGATCCATGCGACGGTGGGCAAATTCCTGCGTTTCATAGCCCAGGTCGTCCATGGCCAGATTGATTTGGCGGCGGTTGGTCCCCGCCATGGTATCCCGCAGCTTTTCGAGGCTCGCCCTGATCCTGCCGATCTCTGCGTCGGTCAACAGGTGGGGATCTTCGGCCAGGGCTGCTTCGGTGGCCTCGACGAGGCGACGGGCTTCGACCTTGGCCTCGGTAAGGGCGCGATTGAGGGCATCATCCTTCGCATGGGCCATGGAATCCTGGAGCATGGCGGCAATTTCGTCGTCGGAAAGACCGTAGGACGGTTTCACGGTGACGCTGGCCTCGACGCCATTGGTCTGCTCTCGCGCCGAAACCGAGAGAAGTCCGTCGGCATCGACCTGGAAGCTGACCCGGATACGGGCTGCGCCCGCCACCATGGGCGGAATTCCCCGCAGCTCGAATCGGGCCAGGGAGCGGCAGTCGGCCACCAGTTCGCGCTCGCCCTGCACGACATGGATGGCCATGGCGGTCTGGCCATCCTTGAAGGTGGTGAAGTCCTGCGCGCGGGCAGTGGGGATGGTGGAATTGCGCGGGATGACCTTTTCCGTCAGCCCCCCCATGGTCTCCAGGCCGAGGGAAAGTGGAATGACGTCGAGCAGAAGCCAGTCGTCCTGGCCGGTTTTATTGCCCACCAACAGGTTGGCCTGGGTGGCGGCCCCCAGGGCAACCACCTTGTCCGGATCCAGGTTGGTCAGGGGTTCTTGACGGAAGAAATCACCCACCGCCTTTTGCACCTGCGGCATCCGGGTGGCGCCGCCGACCATCACCACGCCCTTGACGTCCTCCGGACGAAGGCCGGCGTCGCGCAGGGCCTTTTTCACCGGCTGCACGGTCTTGGAAACAAGAGTCTGGGTAATCCCGGCAAAGGTATCCACCTCGATCCGCAGATCGACCAGCTCGCCCGATGTCAGCCGCGCAGTAATCGGTGCCTCCGGATGATGGGTCAGGAATTCCTTCGCCTCCCGGCAACGCATCATCAGAAGCCGCGAATCTTCTGCCGAAAGAGGTTGCAGTTTCGCCTGCTCAATGGCCCAGCAGAACAGGCGGTGGTCGAAGTCGTCGCCGCCCAGGGCGGAGTCGCCGCCGGTGGCCATAACCTCAAATACGCCCTTGGTGAGCTTGAGGATGGAAATATCGAAGGTTCCGCCACCCAAATCATAGACGGCATAGACGCCCTCCGCGGCGTTGTCCAGCCCATAGGCAATGGCCGCTGCGGTCGGCTCGTTGAGGAGCCGGAGAACGTTGAGGCCGGCCAGCCGCGCGGCATCCTTGGTGGCCTGGCGCTGGGCATCGTCGAAATACGCCGGTACGGTGATCACCGCGCCGACCAACTCCCCCCCCAGTGCCCCTTCGGCCCGCTCGCGCAGGGTTTTGAGAATCTCTGCGGAGACCTCGACAGGGCTCTTCACTCCGGCAACGGTTCTAACCTTGACCATACCCGGCGCCTCGAGGAAGTCGTAGGGCATGGATTCAACGTGGGCAATATCTTTAAGCCCCCGCCCCATGAAACGCTTCACCGAAACGATGGTGTTTTTCGGATCTCTGGCCTGTTGCTTCTGGGCGGCGTAACCTACCTCGGTACTCCCGTCCGCATGGTAGCGGACGATGGAAGGCAGCAGGGGGCGGCCCTGTTCGTCGTTGAGCACTTTGGCCAGGCCGCTGCGGACCGTGGCGACTAGGGAATTGGTCGTACCGAGGTCGATACCAACGGCAAGCTTGTGCTCGTGAGGGGCCGCCGACTCTCCCGGCTCGGCGATCTGAAACAAGGCCATGTCTATTCTTCCAGCGACGCTAAGGCGTCGTCGATTTCGTGCAAAAGTTTTTCCAGGAACATGAGGCGCCGCACCGCTTCGCCTGCGGCATTCAGGTCTCCCGCCTCGTCGAGGAGTTGCCCGAGTTCCTCATAGCGGACAGCAATGTCCGCCCGGAGGCGGTGGTAGAGGTGCTCCAATTCACCGTGGGCACCAGCCGCGCGAGCTTCGGCAACGCCTTCGCGCCACTCCATCTGTTCCAGCAGAAATTCGGCTGCCATGGCGGTATTGCTTTCTGCCCGGACGTCGAGGCCTGCCAGCTGCAGCAGATATTTTGCCCGCTCCAGCGGTTTCTTCAAGGTCTGGTAAGCCTCGTTCGCCCGCGTTGCCCACTGCATGGACAAGCGCCGCTCGGCATCGCCCGCCTGGGCAAAACGGTCCGGATGAACCTGTCCCTGGATTTCGCGATAGCGGTGATCGAGCTCTGCCCCATCCAGCCGAAAGGCCCTTGGAAGTTGGAACAAAGAGAAAAAGTCGGCGGTGATATCCACCAATAACCTCAAGACGCGGGCTCACATCTGGCTGCCCGGAAGGCCATTCGTCACCGTGAAGCGCCGGCTCCCCGCACGTTACGCGGGACTAGCGATGGTGTGACGAAGCGGCGTCGAGACGCCTAGACATTGAAGGATTCACCGCAACCGCACTGATCCTTGACATTCGGGTTATTGAACTTGAATCCTTCGTTGAGGCCTTCGCGAGCGTAGTCCAGTTCCATCCCGTCCAGGTACGGCAGGCTCTTCGGATCCACGAAGACCTTGACCCCATTGCTCTCGAAAACAAGGTCGTCCGCGGCGCACTGGTCCACAAACTCCAACTTATACGCCATACCCGAACAGCCACTGGTCCGTACCCCGAGGCGCAGACCGATACCCTTGCCTCGTTTGCTCAGGTAATTCACGACGTGCTTCGCCGCTTTGTCGCTCAAGGTGATGGCCATACTACTCTCCATGCTTTTTCTTGTAGTCGGCCACAGCAGCCTTGATAGCATCTTCTGCCAGGATGGAACAGTGTATCTTCACCGGCGGCAATGCCAGTTCTTCCGCAATCTCGGTATTCTTGATCGAGAGTGCCTGATCGACGGTCTTGCCCTTGACCCATTCGGTCACCAGGGACGACGAGGCAATGGCGGAACCGCAGCCATAGGTCTTGAACTTGGCGTCCTCGATGACTCCTTCCTTGTTGACCTTGATCTGCAGCTTCATGACGTCGCCGCAGGCGGGAGCCCCGACCATGCCGGTGCCGACGCCCTCATCCTCTTTGCCGAAGGAACCCACATTGCGGGGGTTTTCGTAGTGGTCGATGACTTTGACGCTATAGCTCATGGTGAACTCCTGCTGGTTAATGCGCCGCCCACTGGACGGAACTCAGATCGATGCCTTCTTGGACCATCTCCCAAAGGGGAGACAGTTCACGTAACTTCCCAATTTTCTTGTGTAATAAATTGATTGTAAAATCAATTTCACCTTCCGTCGTGAACCGACCGAGGGTGAATCGAATCGAGCTGTGGGCCAATTCGTCTTCGCGGCCCAGGGCCCGCAGAACATAAGACGGTTCCAGGCTTGCCGAGGTACAAGCCGATCCGGACGAAACCGCAAGATCCTTGATCGCCATGATCATCGACTCGCCCTCGACGTACGCGAAGCTCATATTGAGATTGTGCGGAACACGGCGCTCTAGATCGCCATTCACGAACACCGCGTCAATATCGGAAAGTCCCTTCAGAAGCCGGTCCCGAAGCGCACCGATGCGCTTGTTCTCCTGCGCCATCTCTTCCCTGGCCAGACGGAATGCCTCGCCCATACCGACGATCTGGTGGGTGGGCAAAGTGCCGGAGCGAAAACCGCGTTCATGACCTCCGCCATGAATCTGAGGCTCCAGACGGATGCGGGGCTTGCGCCGGACGTACAGGGCGCCGATCCCTTTGGGCCCGTAGGTCTTGTGGGCAGAAAAGCTCATCAAATCAACCTTGAGCTTGGCGAGGTCGATGTTGACCTTGCCCGTCGCCTGAGCGGCATCCACATGGAAAACGACGCCTTTTTCGCGGCAAATTTCGCCCAGTGCCTCGATCGGCTGGATGACGCCGATTTCGTTATTGACCAGCATTACCGAGGCCAGCACGGTATCCGGCCTCAAAGCGGCTTTGAAGGCATCCAGATCGACCAGGCCGTTCTCCAGAACATCGAGGTAGGTCGCCTCAAAACCCTGACGCTCCATCTCGCGCACAGTATCGAGGACAGCTTTGTGCTCGGTCTTGACCGTAATGATGTGCTTGCCCTTGGTGGACGCATAGAAGCTGGCGGCACCCTTGATGGCCAGATTATTGGATTCCGTCGCACCCGAGGTCCACACGATCTCCTTGGGATCAGCATTGACCAGAGCGGCCACCTGGGCACGTGCCTCTTCGACGGCCGCTTCCGCCTCCCAGCCAAAGCTGTGGGAGCGGGACGCCGGATTGCCGAATTTTTCGACCAGATAGGGAATCATCTTATCCGCAACCCGCGGATCGACCGGGGTAGTGGCCGAATAATCCAGATAAATAGGCAGTTTCATCATGACTCTCGTAACGTCGGAAAATGCGAAGGCGATTTCATGCCGCCACCGCTGTCAATCCCCGCAGGCTTCCGACCGTAGCCCCCAGAGCAGATAGCAATCCATCGATTTCTTCGGCCGCATTGTTCCGCCCGAAGCTGACTCGCACGGCGCCGCGGGCAAGATCGGCCGAGACACCCATGGCCGCGAGTACATGGGAGGGTTCCGGATCTGCGCTGGAACACGCAGAACCACTCGCCACGGCGTACCCGGCCCGATCCAGCTTGCCGACCAAGGTTTCCCCATCGATTCCGGAAAAGGCGAAGAAACTCGTGTTGGGGAGTCGCTCACTGGCAGTGCCAAAGACAGTCGCTCCCAGATGCGCCAACCCCCGTTCGAGCCTTTCGCGCAATTCGGAAAGGCGGACGGCTTCGCTTGCAATACGAGCAACCGCGCGTTCACACGCCAGCCCAAGACCCACAATCGCGGCGACGTTTTCGGTTCCCGAACGCAAGTCGCGCTCTTGGCCACCCCCGGCAACCAGGGGTTGCAATTCTACACGCTTGTCGAGTACCAGGGCGGCGGCGCCCTTGGGGCCACCGATCTTGTGTCCCGATACCGTCATCCCATGCACTCCCGCCCGATTCAGGGTACGAAAGTCTAGGGGTAGCTTGCCCAATGCCTGGACGCCGTCGGTATGGAACCAAGCCGATGTCGACTGGGCTTCCGCCGCAAGAGCAGCGATGTCCTGGACGACTCCGGTTTCATTGTTGGCCACCATGACCGAAATTAACGTCGGGCGAGCCAGCAGGCATTCCTTCCAGGCCGTCGAGCGGAATTGTCCGTCGGGCTCCACAGCAATTTCCTGCAATCGCCAGCCCTGGCCGGACAACTGGGCGGCAGCACGGCGCACAGAGGGATGTTCGCACGCGCCAATCGCGATGACGCCAGGCCGGCGGGACGCTGCGGCACCCTTCAGGAAGAGATTGTTCGCTTCGCTCCCACCACTGGTAAAGACGATTTCCGTGGGATGGGCGCCCACTGCCACCGCCACCCGCTGACGGGCATCGTCCACGGCGCGCCGTGCTTCCCGCCCGTACTCGTGGCGGCTTGACGGATTGCCCCATCGCTCGCCCAACCAGGGAAGCATCGCCTCCAAGACCGCCGGATCGACCGGAGTGGTGGCGTTATGGTCGAGATAAATGGGACGAAACATGGCGCTCAAGCAATAACCGATACTCTTTCCCTGGGACCGCGTCCCCGGGAAGTCGTGCCCTCGCCACGCTGATCGGAAAGGATTGCGTGCTCCCCAACCTGCGCCTTGTCCTTCTGGCGCTTGACCAGATCCGCGAGGGAGACCGAAGCCAGGTAGTCATACATCTTCGCATTCAGCGTCGCCCAAAGTTCATGGGTCATGCAGCGGTGCTCATCCTGACAATTCTCGCGGCCACCGCACTGGGTCGCGTCAAGGGGCTCATCCACCGCGCGAATGATATCGGCCACCGAGACCTCGGTCAGCGGTCGTGCGATGCAGTAGCCTCCTCCCGGTCCGCGCACGCTTTCGACGAGGCGATGCCGCCTAAGCTTGCCGAACAACTGCTCGAGGTAGGACAGGGAAATTCGCTGACGCTCACTGACGCCCGCCAGCGCCACGGGACCTTCCTCGCCGCGCAGGGCGAGGTCCATCATGGCCGTAACGGCAAAACGCCCTTTGGTGGTCAGTCGCATCAGTATTCTCCAGGAAATAACCTACTAACGTTGTCAACAATAGCGGTGGGCGGCCCTATTAGTCAACAATTTTACTCAGGTATTTTGGATCGAAGCGATCTGCCGCCTGGACTTGCTCGTCGCATTTCACTCCCGCCGCTTCCAGCTCCTTGAGCAGCATCTCGAGGCGACGATCAGTCTCAGCAGCATGATCCAAGAGCCCATGGATGGCTTGTGCCAGCGGGTCGTCTTGATCGCGGCCGACGGCGTATGCGGAGAATCCCATCTTCTCCGCTTGGGCGGCCCTTTGCTGGGCCACCTCCGAGTGATCTACCAGCCGCGCCGGATTCCCCACCGCCGTCGCTCCCGCCGGCACATCCTTGGTCACGACCGCGTTGGAGCCGACTTTCGCTCCAGCCCCCACGACGATCGGCCCCAGCACCTTAGCCCCTGCTCCGACCACGACCCCGTTTTCCAACGTCGGGTGCCGCCGGCCCTTGTTCCAGGACGTCCCGCCCAGAGTCACGCCATGGTAGAGGGTGACGTCGTCTCCAATGGATGCCGTCTCGCCGATCACCACGCCCATGCCGTGATCGATGAAGAATCGCCGACCTATGGTCGCCCCCGGATGAATTTCGATTCCCGTGAAGAACCTGGAAAAATGGGCGACAAAGCGTGCCAACCAACGCAAGCGCCGCCGCCAGAGCCCATGCGCCATGCGGTGAAAGATCAGGGCATGGATGCCCGGGTAACAGGTCAGCACTTCCCAAAACGAGCGCGCTGCGGGGTCGCGGTCGAAAACCGAGCGGATATCTTCGCGCAATGAACCCAGGAACATGACCCCACGATCTCCCTTCTGATAACGAGGAAAAATTGTAGAATACTCGACTGAATTTGTCAGTTATTTCCCGGCGAGCCGCTCGCCTCATCCTTGAGATCCAGGGAGCCCGGGCTGCGGGTGACAGCCCGGTCTGGATGGATCAGAATCCGTCCTTGGCGCGGAGGCGCCTCCACCCAGTCCCACACAGGAAAAGCCATGTCCACTCCGTCCGCCGATGACGACAAGGTCGGTGACGCCCTCAACGCCCAGCGCTTCCAGATGCTGGAAGACATCGCCAAGGAGTTGGCGGGCGAAATTGTGTTTCCCACTTACTTCGACGCCGCCTTGCGCCTACGCAAGGCGCTGCAGGATACGGACCAACCTCTAGCCAGGATCGTCGCGGCGATTTCGCTGGAACCGCTGATTGCGGCGAAGCTGATGAAGCTGGCCAATTCCGCACTCTACGGCGGGAGCTCGGCGGCGGTACGCGATCTCGGTTCGGCAATCCAGCGCCTGGGCTTGGAAACGGTGCGCACCACTGCCCTGGCCATCGCCATGGGTCAGATGTTGCGGTCCAAGGAAATGGCCCCGTTCTCAGATTTGACTCGCCAACTCTGGGACCATACGCTGAAAACGGCCGTCGCCGCGCGCCTCCTGGCCAAATCGCACACCCGGCTCAATCCGGACGAGGCATTGTTGGCGGGATTGGTCCATGACCTCGGAGCCTTCTACATGCTTTACCGGGCGGCCCAGTATGCCGAATTGCGGGCGCGGCCGGAAACGGTCAAATACCTGATCGTCCAGTGGCATGAGGGGATCGGGGTCAGCTTGCTCAACGCCCTGGGATTGCCCGAAGAGATCGTCGCAGCAACGATAGATCACGACCAGCCGCGGCCGGCGCTCTCCACGGTCCGATCTCTGACCGACGTAGTCTATGTGGCCAATATCCTGGCGGGAGCGCACTTCGAATGGCTATTCCAGGATGTAGACCCTGACGCAGGGGAACCCGGGGTCATCCGTCGCACATTCGCTTCGCTCCTGGCATCCATCGATTCCGAGACCGAGGCCATGCGAGCAGCACTGACTGGTTGAGAACTGAAGCTCGGCGCCCTGCCGGGCTCGATCAACGCCCGTGCCCAGTCTTTTGCTGGGTTGCCGCCAGGATGCCGCGGAGGATGTTGATTTCGTCTCGTTCCAGCGCCGCACGGCCGAAGAGCCGTCTCAGTTTAGGCAGCAAGCGCCCGGGTTGGGCGGGGTTGTAGAATCCGCTCGCTGTCATCACGGCTTCCAGATGGCTGTAGAAACCTTCGACCTCCTCAAGGGTCGCCGGAGCGGAGACCGACGGCGTCGCCCCCAGCGCTTCCGGCGGACGTCCTTCCCAGGCGGCCATGCGCAATTCGTAAGCCATGACTTGGACCGCCGCCCCCAGATTGAGGGAAGAAAACGCTGGATCAGCGGGAATGGTCACCGCCACCTGGCAACAAAGCAGTTCATCGTTCGTGAGCCCATTGGTTTCATTGCCGAAAACCAGCGCAACTTCTCCTTCAGCGGCCGCTGCCATGAGCCCCGCCACAGCTGGCCGCACACCTAGAGGCGTCGGCCCGAGATCCCGTCCGCGGGCGGTAAGCGCCACAGCCTTCAGGGTACCCGCCAGCGCCTCAGGGAGACTGGAACAGACCGACGCTTGACTGAGGATATCCACCGCGCCCGCTGCGCGGGCATCCGCTTCAGGATGCGGAAACGTCCGTGGCGCGACCAGCCGCAAGCGGGAGAGTCCCATGGTCTTCATCGCTCGAGCTGCCGCGCCGATATTGCCCGGATGGCTGGGACGGCAGAGTACAACCACGATTCGGGCCAGCAGATCGTCTGCTTTCATAGTACAATTAGCGGGTTAAAACAATACGGCATCGGCTCAAGCGGATAGTTGCTGCGGCGCGGTCGCCAGTTCTTTGCCAATATGCATCCCGCCCTCAACATCGCCGTCAAGGCGGCGCGCCGCGCCGGCCAGCTCATCAATCGTGCCTCCAACGATCTCGATCTCCTGAAGGTTGCGACAAAGCAGCCCAACGACTTTGTCACCGAGGTAGACCGGGCCGCCGAAGCGGCCATCGTAGAAGTACTCCGGGAAGCTTATCCCGGATACGGGATTCTAGCAGAGGAGTCCGGCACCATCGCCGGCAAGGGCGCCAAGGATGCCGAGTTCCAGTGGATCATCGACCCCCTCGACGGCACCACCAATTTCATCCATGGGCTACCCCAGTATGCGGTGTCGATTGCGTTGGCGAGAGCCGGTACGGTCGAGCACGCGGTGGTCTTCGATCCGAATCGCAATGAGCTGTTTACCGCCAGCAAAGGCGCGGGTGCCTTCCTGAACGATCGGCGCATTCGGGTCTCGAAACGGACCAAGCTTCAGGAGGCGCTCATCGGCACCGGGTTTCCCTATCGCATGTTTGACAACGTCGAGACCTATTTGGCGATCTTCAAGGAGCTTACCCAGAAAACCGCCGGGCTGAGGCGACCGGGGGCCGCCTCTCTCGATCTCTGCTATGTCGCCTGCGGCCGCTACGATGGATTCTGGGAATTCGGGCTTTCGCCCTGGGACATGGCCGCGGGCGCCTTGGTAATCGCCGAGGCCGGCGGACTTGTGAGCGATCTCAACGGTGATCCGGAATACCTTCGCACCGGCAATATCGTTGCCGGTACTCCCAAGGTGTTTGCGCCACTGTTGCAGCTGATCTCAAATCACAAGACCCCCCGCTTACAGGCCTGAACGAAGGTCAGAGACGACTCGACTACGACCCTTTCCCCGATGAGCGCCACCGCAAACCGCCTTCCCCTGATCGACGCTCTCAAGGCCCTGGCCTCCCAGGTCATCGTCCTGCATCATTTTGCGGCTTACGGCCCCCTCTCGCTGGCCTTCGAAGATCTCGCCCCGACGCTCCAAGGCTGGCTTTACGATTACGGCCGCATCGCAGTCCAGGTCTTCCTCGTGGTCGCAGGCTTTCTTGCCGCCCGCAGCCTCGCTCCCCGCGGTCGCGCAGCCTTCAAAGAACCCCACCGGATCATCCTGAAGCGCTATCTGAGACTCGTTCCACCCTTCGCAGCGGCGCTCGCCCTGGCCATCCTCTGTTCAACCATCGCCCGCGCCTGGATGGACGACGAGGCCATTCCCGATCCCGCCACCCTCCGCCAATACCTGGTCCATATCGCTTTGGCTCACGGAATCGCGGGAACCTCGGCCCTATCCGCCGGTGTCTGGTACGTGGCCATCGATTTCCAGCTGTTCGCCCTCTTCACACTTCTCATCTGGTTGGGCGGCAGACTGGGCGGCAAGCGGGTCAATGCCGCGCCGTTCCTCGTGGCCACGCTGGCAGCGGCATCCTTGTTCTATTTCAATCGGGACTCGACCTGGGACGATTGGGGCATTTATTTCTTCGGCTCCTATGCCTTGGGAGCCGCCGCGCTGTGGGCCTCCGACCGCGACCGGTCGACGAGCTGGCTGGGCGCTCTTTGGGCGGTCGGCGTCTTTGCGCTCGTCGTAGACTTCCGCCTGCGGATCGCAGTCGCGCTAGGCGTGGCTCTCACCTTGGGAATCGTCCGTCGGGTCGGTCTCTTCCACCACTGGCCCGAGTTTCGCCCGGTTGAATTCCTGGGTCGTATTTCTTTTTCGATCTTTCTGATCCACTTTCCCGTCTATCTTCTGGTCAATGCCCTGTTCGAGCGCTATGGCGACGGCAGTGCTTCCCAAGCGGCATTCACGCTGATTGCGGCCTGGCTTACCAGCATCGCTGCCGGCTATACCTTCTTTCGCCAGGTCGAATCCCGCCCCGCCCGCTACTGGCCACAACAAGCCGCAGCAGTGGCTGCTGTCCTCCTGGGACGCCTCGGTTTCCGCTAGTCGACATCCGCGGTGCCTGGAACGGCAACCCCGGCCGGGCTGGTGTCTTACTCCGCCAGGCCCATCAGATCGGCGTTTCCGCCCACCGCTGCCGTATTGACCGTCAATACCCGTTCGCACATCAATCTGTACAGAGCGATCGGCTCGCTTGCCGCTTCAGCCACGACTACCGGTATACGCGGCCCCTGCCAGACCGCCGCCCGCCGACGCCAGGCCCCGTAGTCCGACGAATCCACGAGGATTCCAGCAATCGGCTCGGCGGATTCAGCATCAGCGTGGTCGAGAACCTCGGCAGGCAAATCGGCGGGTAGCTGAAACTCCGGCGGCGCGCGAAATCGATTCCCGCTCGCGAGACAAACCGCAATCTGCACCAACTGGCTATCCCGGCTCCGGCCCGTACAGAGGATCGTTCCCCGCGGTGCCCAGCGCAGGTTGTTGGCCTCCCCGGTCGGGCCCGGAAGGCGTATTTCCCAACCCCGCGGGCTCGCCTCTGCAAGGCGGCGGCAGCACTGGGCGAATTCCGTCAGGCCATGACCCAGCGCCCAGCGGGCCAGGGATTCGATTTCAGGATGTTTCTGATCGGGTGCGGTACGCGCGAATCCCAAGGCTTCCCAGTCGGGCATGGCAATTCCCATCAGGGAAGGCAGGGTAATCGGCCCGCCCGCTTTGGGGCCCGTTCCCGAGAGCCCCTCGCCCCCGAAGGGCTGGACCCCGACCACGGCTCCGATCTGATTGCGGTTCACGTAGATATTGCCGGCCCGGACCGTCCCAGCCAACGCAACGACAGTCTCGTCAATGCGACTGTGAATGCCGAAGGTGAGGCCGTATCCCATGCCATTGATGCGCTCGGCGAGTTCTCCCATGTGGTCCGCGGGAAAACGAAGGACATGGACCACGGGACCGAAGATTTCCCCCGGGATATCCTCGATCCGCTCGATCTCGACGAGCGCCGGAGCACACATCAGACCAGCGGACGGCGCCGACTTCGGCGACCGAAAGATCCCATGGCCCGCCCTGGCCATCGCCTCCAGGTGCTTTTCGACCGCGTCGCGCGCCTGGGCATCGATCAGCGGCCCCAGGTCCGTAGCAAAGTCCGCCGGGTCGCCCACGCGCAACTCGGCCATGGCCGCCTGCAACAGTTCTACTGTTGTCTCGGCGATCTCTTCCTGGAGGCACAGCAGGCGCAATGCCGAGCAGCGCTGGCCGGCCGAGTCGAATCCCGCTGCGAGGACATCTCGGACCACTTGTTCCGGCAAGGAAGAGGAATCGACGACAAGTGCATTGACACCACCGGTCTCAGCGACCAGGAACGGCCCTTCCGCGGGGCCCGTTCGCCCCGCCAAACACCCGTCGATTTCCCGTGCGACCGCCGATGAACCGGTAAAGAGCACACCCCCGATACCCGGATCCTCCACCAGCATTCGCCCGATGGCACCATCCCCAGGAATCAACTGCAAAGCCGCAGCCGGAATCCCGGCCCTGAGGAGGAGGTCCACCGCTCGGTCGGCAATGAGGGGGGTCTGTTCCGCCGGCTTGGCAATCACCGGATAACCGGCTGCCAGAGCGGCCGCAATCTGCCCGATGAAAATAGCCAAGGGAAAATTCCAGGGGCTGATGCAGGCCACTGGCGCTGCCGGCCTCCGGCTCACCTCAGGCTCCAGACTCCTAAGGCGCGCCGCGTAATAGCGGAGGAAATCGACCGCCTCCCGAATCTCGCCCAGGGCATTGCCCCAAGTCTTACCCGCTTCCCGCACCAACAGGGCGAACAGTACCTCTTGATCCGCCTCGATTGCCATTGCCGCCGCCTCCAACAGCCGCGCCCGCCGGTGCGGCGATTCGGCGGCCCAGAGCGGCGCAAACTCTCGCGCCCGAGCCACGGCCAGCGCCACCAGGCGGCCATCGCCTTCGACGACTTCGCCAATCCGCTCCTTGGCGTTGGCCGGGTTGAACATTGGTCGACGGGCTCCTTCGTCCACACTGGATTCGGCAATCCGGGGGCGACAGGACCAACCATGACCTCGCGCAGCGGCCAAGTATCCGGCAAGGCGATCCAGGGTCGCCTCGTCGGCCAGATCCTCGCCTCGGGAATTGACCCGCTCGACGCCGAACAAAGCCGCTGGCAGGGGAACTTGAGGATGGGGTTTGCCCGCGGTGGTGGCAATGCGTTCGAGAGGATCGGCGATCAGATCATCAAGCGCCACGCCGTCGTCCACCAAGCGATGGACGAAGGAGGTGTTGGCGCCGTTCTCCAACAATCGCCGCACCAGGTAGGGCAGCAGCGTGCGGTGGCTCCCGACCGGAGCGTAGATCCGGACACGGTGCCGCAGGGACGACAGAGCTGAGACCTGGTCGTAAAGCGCCTCCCCCATACCGTGTAGACACTGGAATTCGTAGTCGAGCACCCCGCGATCCCTGGCCAGCGCGGCAACTGCCGCCACGGTATGGGCATTGTGGGTCGCGAATTGTGGATAAACGGCATCGGCGCATTCCAACACGCGCGCGGCGCAGACCAGATACGACAAATCCGTATGCACCTTGCGCGTGAAGACCGGGTAGTCGGAAACGCCTTCCACCTGGGCACGCTTGATTTCCCCATCCCAGTATGCGCCCTTGACCAGCCGCACCATGAGCCGACGCCCGCTCCCGCGGGCCAGAGCGACCAGATGATCCACCACCTGCGGCGCGCGCTTCTGGTAGGCCTGAACGACAAATCCCAGTCCCGCCCAGTCCGCGAGTTCGGGAAGCTCCAGAAGCGCTTCCAGGAGATCGAGGGAAAGTTCCAAACGATCCGACTCCTCGGCGTCGATCGAAAGCCCGATGGAGCAGTGCCGAGCCCGCCGCGCAAGTTCGGCCAGACTCGAAAGCAATTCGTCGAGCACCCGATCACGTTGAGAGCGGCAGTAGCGAGGATGGAGAGCCGAAAGCTTGACCGAAACGCCAGGGCCGGCATGGACGCCGACACCGCCGGCCGCCTGTCCGACTGCATCGATGGCGGCGGCGTAAGCCTCGAAGTAGCGCCTGGCATCCGCCGACGTCAGGGCAGCCTCGCCCAGCATATCGAACGAATGAACGTAGCCATGCCGGGAGCTCTCGCGGCTGCGGGCGAGCGCCGCGTCGATGTCCTCGCCCATCACGAAGCGCTCCCCAAGCAATTCGACGCCGAAGGCGAGCATGCGTCGCACCAAGGGCTCGCCTCCCTTGACCAACGCGCGGGACAGGGCGTTTCCTAGCTTGCTGGCGCTGACGGTGGAAGCCAATCGTCCCGTCACCATCAATCCCCAGGCAGCGGCATTGACGAAGAGTGAAGGGCTGTGGCCCAAGTGAGCCTGCCAATCTCCCCGAGCCAGTTTGTCGCGGATCAGCCGGTCCGTCGTGCCGGCATCGGGGATGCGCAACAGTGCCTCGGCAAGACAGAGCAACGCCACGCCTTCCTGGCTGGTGAGCGCAAATTCCTGCATCAAGCTGTCCAGACCGGCACTTCCGCGGCGCTCTTTGCGGACCGCCAAGACCAGGTCGCTCGCCGAGCGGGCGACGGCAGCACGTTCATAGGGCCGCCGCTGCAATTCGGTTGCCAGACCGGCGACCACTTCAGACTCGTCAGCTCGGCACACCCCCGCAATTGCAGCACGAGTAGCCCATGACTTGTTGATTGGAGACATGGTGATTTCCTGCTGGGGACCCCGTTCAGGATAGTGCCGCGGCGGCCGCCTTCCAAGCCTTGCCGACCACAGGTAGGGCGAAACACGTTCCTCATTGACGGCGACCCGAGGCCAAAGGGCGTAAATCTTCGCGCTGCGGTGCTCTCCGGATGACAATTGTCACAGCGCGGCGCGATAATGGAGCCCAACAGTAACCGGCTCCCGCCTGCAAGGACGCACCATGGATTCGCGCCAGGCCACCATCCTGATCGTTGACGACACGCCGGAGAACCTGACGGTGCTGGGGGAATTGCTCCAGCCCAACTATCGCGTCCGGGCTGCAAATTCGGGCCGGCGAGCCCTTCAGATTGCGGCTGCCGACCCTGCCCCCGACCTCATTCTCCTCGACGTGATGATGCCGGAGATGGACGGGTACGAGGTGATGGCCCGCCTGCGCAACGATCCCCGCACGCGGGAAATCCCGGTGGTCTTCGTCACCGCCATGGACAGCACCGAGGCTGAGGAGCGCGGACTGGACTGCGGCGCGGTCGATTACATCACCAAACCCCTGCGGCCGGCGATTGTCCTCGCCCGAGTCCGTACCCAGCTGGAATTGAAGCAGGCGCGCGATTTGCTGCGCGATCAAAACAGTTACCTCGAAGCCGAAGTCAGCCGCCGGATGAGCGAAAACCAACTCATCCAGGAGGTGAGCATCCACGCCTTGGCCCGACTGGCCGAAACCCGGGATCCGGAAACGGGCAACCACCTGAGGCGAACCCAGGAATACGTCCGCACCCTGGCGATCAACCTACGTGCCGGCGGCCACCATACCGAAGCCCTCAGCGACAGGGCGATCGCCACCCTGGCACGCTCCGCGCCGCTCCACGATATCGGCAAGGTGGGCATACCCGACCACATACTCCTCAAACCGGGCAAGCTGACTTCGGACGAATGGGAAATCATGAAGACCCATGCAGCCCTGGGATCGGAAGCCATCGCCCAGGCCGAGCGGGATGCTGACGAACCGGTGGAATTCCTCGCCGTGGCCAAGGAAATCGCGCACTTCCACCACGAAAAGTGGGATGGCAGCGGCTACCCCGTAGGACTCAGGGGCGACGGAATTCCGTTGTCGGCAAGGCTCATGGCCCTGGCCGACGTTTTCGATGCCCTGATCAGCCGCCGGGTGTACAAACCCCCAATGTCCTTCGACGAGGCGAGAAGCATTATCGTCCGCGGTAGCGGAAGTCACTTCGACCCGGCAATCGTGACCGCCTTCGGCAACGCGTTCGACCAATTCTGCGGAATCGCGGAGCGCTACCAGGATGACGGTCCGGCACCTGGCTGATCTGACCCTCGCTGACATCATGACCCCGGGCGCCATCGGCGTCGGGGAGGACTGCAGCTTGCGCGACGCCGCTCTGGCCATGAGCCAGGCACGCATTTCCAGCCTGGTAATCCAACGCAATCGACGCCCTGTGGGTATCCTGACCGAACGGGATCTGGTGCGCCTCCTGGCCAGCCACGCCGAAAAGGACTCGGCAGTCGGGACGGTGATGAGTACCCCCGTCGTCGCAGTCGCCGCTGGTCTCGATTTCAGATCGGCCTACGAGTTGATGCGCAAGCACCAGGTCCGCCATCTGGTCGCCACGGATCTCAAGGGCGAAACCGTCGGGATTGCGACGGAGACGGATTTCCGCTCGCACCTCGGCCACGAAGTCTTCCGCCACAGCGCCGACTTGAGTGCCCACATTGACCGCAACATTCCGACACTGAGGCCGCAAGATCCCATTGCCGAAGGTCTGGCACGCATGCTCGTCGAGCAGTGGGACTACGTTCTGGTGATCGATGACGGCCGTCCGGCGGGGATTTTGACCGAGCGCGACATGCCCAAGCTGCTGGCCTCCGATCTCGACCTCGACCGGGAAGTGCTAGCCACGGTCATGAGTTCGCCGGTCCACTCCGTCGCCCACGAGGCGACGGTGATCCACGCCCTGGAAACCATGGATGCCCGCAAATTGAGGCACATGGCGGTGGTCGATACCCGCGGCAAGGTTGTCGGAATGGTCAGCCAGCACCGGCTCCTCGAGCGCCTGGGCATGGAGATCATCGAAGAAGCTTGGGAGCAGCACGATGTCCTCGAAGCGGCCCAGCACGATTTCGAGGACCGGCTGGCGCTGGTGCTGGAGAACACCGGCATTGCGGTCTGGGAGTACGATTTCGCGCCGGATCGCTTTACCTGGAGCCCGACCATGGCCAGCCTGCTCCATACCGAAACAGGGAAACTTCCGAATTCGGCCCGGGATCTCCATGCCCTGATTCACCCCGCCGACCGCGAGACCTTTCTCGCATCGGCGCGCCGTTGCTACCGGGAGGATAGAATTTTCGACGCCGAATGCCGATTGCGTCGGAGCGACGGCGAGTACTTCTGGATTCGCTACCGCGCTCGTGTAGCTGCCCGGGACGCCGACGGCCGCCTGGCCCGCACCGCGGGTACCCTTGCCGACATTACCGAACGCAAGCAAGCCGAAGCTGCGCTGGTTGCGAAAGAACAGCTCTTCCGCGCCATCGTCAGCCAAGCCCGCGACGCCATCGTGCTGATCGAAACGACGACCCTGGGATTCGTCGAGTTCAACGATGCCGCCTGCCGCGGCCTCGGTTACAGCCGCGAGGAATTCTCCCGGCTGCACCTCTGGAACGTATTCGCGAATGTTTCCCAGGAAGAGGTACGGAGTCGTGTCGGGGAATTCCTCGCTGCCGGAGGCGTGGATATCGAAGCCGACCATGTGCACTGGGACGGCTCGATTCGCCACATGCGGGCGAGCTATCGTACCGTTGGGGTGGGTGGCCAGACTTTTTTGTCGGCGATCTGGACCGACGTGACTGACCGGCGTCAGGCCGAAGCAGCCCTCAGAATCAGCGAACAGCGTTTCCGCTCGCTCTTTGAGGGAATCGAAGGGATCGCGGTTCGCGGCTACGACGCCGACGGCAGGATCGTCCTCTGGAATCGGGCCAGTGAACGTCTCTACGGTTTTTCGCCAGAAGCGGCCCTGGGTCGCAAGCTTGAGGATTGCCTCCTGCCGCCGGATGAGCGTGAAGCCCTTGCTTCGGCTTTTCAACAATGGGTCACCGGGGGGAATCCCATGGTTGCCGGCGAAGGGCGTTTGATTTGCCAGGACGGTACGCCCGTCACCGTCTTCTCCAGCCCGGTTATCCAGGTGGGGGCCAGTGGCCGGCCTGAAGTCTATTTCATCGACGTGGACCTTTCTCCCCTGGAGGAAATCCAATTTCAATACCAGATGCTTGCCGATTCGGGTTCAGCACTGATCCGGACTTCGGATACCGAGGGCAATTGCAATTATTTCAACCGCCCCTGGCTGGAATTTCGAGGACGCTCCCTGGAAGACGAGGTTCGCGCCGGGTGGCTGGCTGGCGTTCATCCAGACGACCTGGATTCCACGGCAGAAGCCTACCTTGGTGCCATCAAGCGGCGCGAGAACTTCGGCATGGTCTATCGCCTCCTGCGCCAGGACGGCCAGTACCGCTGGGTTCGGGACGAAGGGCGTCCCCGCTATGGTCGGAACGGCGAGTATCAGGGCTATATCGGTCATTGCATCGACATCACCGAAAGCCAGAAGACCAACCTCGAACTGAGCCAGCATCGTCAGCACCTGGAAGAACTGGTCCTCAAGCGGACCGCCGAACTGGAGGAGGCCAATCGCCGACTCCAGGCCAGCGACCGGCGCCATCAGGCGCTCTATGCCATCTCGCGCCAAGCCGAAGGTCTCGACGAGCCGGCCTTGATCGGCCTCTGTCTTTCCGAAGCAGCCCGACTCCTGGACAGCAACCTCGCCTGGCTGATCGCCTACGACGACCAGGGCGAAATCATCGCCATCGACGGCTTTGATCGAGAAAATCGCTTCCATTGCGCCGACTGGAAAAGTTGTCCCCATTGCCGCGCACTGCAGGATCTCGCCCGTCATTGCCGGCAATCCCGATCCGCACTGGTCAACGAGTTGGACGCCGCCGCCATCTCCGAGTGCGTCCTTGCCGACAGCCCTCGTTTTCTGGTGGTCGCCCCCGTGGTCGAATCGGATGCCGTGCGAGCCGTTTTCGGCATGGCAGGCAGGGAAAAGGCTTATTCCCCCGTCGATGCCCAGGAGTTGGCGACAATTGCCAACGATCTTTGGCGCATCGTCATGCGCCGAAGGGCTGAAATCGCCCTGGCGCGCACCAGCGATGCCGCGGAAGCCGCGAGTCGGGCAAAGTCGGCGTTTCTGGCCAACATGAGCCACGAAATCCGGACTCCGATGAACGCCATTATCGGGCTGACCCATCTGCTCTTACGCCAGACCGAAAATTCCAAGCAGGTCGACCAACTGCGCAAGATCGGAGATTCAGCCCAGCATCTTCTCTCGATCATCAACGATGTCCTAGACATGTCCAAGATCGAGGCCGGCAAGGTCGAGCTGGAGATCGGCGACTTCACGGTCGAAAGCTTGTTCGATCATGTGACGTCGATGCTCGCCGAGCGGTGCGCCCAAAAGGGTCTGGAGCTCCGGAAGGACATCTCCGAGTCGGCGAGGATAGCTTTGCGCGGCGATCCGACTCGCCTGAGCCAGATCCTCATCAACTACGCGGCAAATGCGATCAAGTTCACCGACCGCGGTTCGATCACCTTGCGCGCGCGCGCCTCAGAAGTCGCTCCTGGCACGAGCCTCCTCCGCCTTGAGGTCCAGGATACCGGAATCGGCATACAACCCGAGGCGCGCGCACGCCTGTTCAACGAATTCGAACAGGGCGACACGTCCACCACGCGCCGTTACGGGGGAACCGGGCTGGGACTTGCCATCTGCCGCCTGCTGGCGCAGATCATGGGTGGCAGGGTGGGATGCGAAAGCGCCCCCCAGACTGGCAGCATCTTCTGGTTCGAGGCGCCATTCCCCGTCGGGACTCAGCGGGTCCCCTTCATGCCGCCGGCGCTTCCCGAAGAGACCGAGCGCATCGAGCGGCATCTCGCCAAGCAAGCGGGCAACATTCCCATCCTTCTCGCGGAGGATACTCCGGTAAGCCGCGAGGTGATGTTCGAGCTTCTCACAGGCCTGGGTTTTCCGACCGATCTTGCCGAAAACGGCGAGGAAGCGGTCGCCATGGCGGGAAACAAGCAATACCTCCTAGTCCTGATGGACGTGCAAATGCCTCGTTTGGATGGCCTCGAAGCCACCCGAGCGCTCCGCAGCCTGCCGGGTTACGCCAAAGTCCCCATCCTCGCGCTCACCGCCAATGCCTTCGACGTAGACCGGCAGGAGTGCATCGCGGCGGGCATGGATGACCACATTCCCAAACCCGTGGAACCTTCGGTTCTCTACGCCACCCTCGCCCGCTGGATCCCCGTCGAAATAGGCGGTGCAGAGGCGCAAAGCCAGGTTCCCCCTGCCTCCGAACCTGATGCCTCGAGGCTGCTCAACCGACTCCAGGCCATCCCGGGTCTGGGCGCCGACGTCGGCGTTCGCCGTTTGCGCGGCAAGGTCCGGACCTACCTGCGGGTTGCGGAAATGTTCACCACCGAGCACAGCAGCGATGCCGAAACGATCCGCCAAATGCTGATCGATGGCAATTTGACCGACGCCCGACGCCATGCCCATTCCCTGAAAGGTGCCGCGGGGGCGCTCGGCGCGCCGCGCCTGGCCGAACTCGCGACTCAATTGGAGAATTTGATTGCCCAGGGGGCTGGCGGAAATCAGGTGGAAGCCGCGCGCATTGCGCTGGGAACTGAGCTGAGCCGCCTCATCACCGCCATCTCCCTTGCCTTGACTCGGACCCCAGAGCCGGAAGTAGTTCCCGACTGGGAGGCCACCCGCGCGATTCTCGGAGCCCTGGAACCGCTCCTCGCCCAGGACGATATCCGGGCCGGGGAAATCTTCCGCGACAACGCCGCCATCCTGCGTCGCACTTTGGGAAACAATGGCGACGCCCTCGAAAGGCGGATTGCCGGTTACGATTTCCAGGCGGCCCTCCAGGAGGTTCGCGACTTGTACCTATACGAACAGCGACTCAGGCAGCGGGATTCCTGATTTGCCTCGAACTGCCTAGCGCTCTAGACGCTTGCGGCCAGGGGCGAATTGGCTGATTCCGTGTTATAACCGACGCCTTCAACGAGACCCGAGACCAGTCTGTGCCGTTCGGTTTCTACATCATCATGGCCGCGCAGTTCTTTTCCGCGTTGGCCGACAATGCCCTGCTTATTGCCGCCATTGCGGCCTTGCGGGACATGCAAGCCCCGGCCGAATACGAACCCCTGCTCAAGACTTTCTTCACAGTTTCCTACGTTGTCCTCGCGGCATTCGTTGGAGCCTTTGCCGATTCGATGCCAAAGTGGCGCGTGATGTTCATCAGCAACACGATCAAGATCGTCGGGTGCGGCATGATGTTCTTTGCCGTTCATCCTCTGATCGCCTATGCCGTCGTGGGCCTGGGGGCGGCAGCCTACTCTCCGGCCAAGTACGGAATTCTGACCGAGTACCTTCCGCCGCGCCTATTGGTCGTCGCCAACGGGTGGATCGAAGGGCTCACGGTCAGCGCAATCATTCTCGGGGTGGTATTCGGCGGGACCCTGATCAGACCCGACATCGCCACGACCCTCCTGGCCTTTGACTTTCCGGTCATCGACACCGGCATCACCACCGCAGGAGAAATGGCCATCACCGTGGTCGGAGGCCTCTATGTCCTCGCCGCCATTTTCAATCTTTACGTCCCGGAAACCTCCGTCGATCACAAGCCCCTGAAGCACAATCCCTGGTACCTGATCCATGAATTCAATCACTGCTTGGTACTCCTCTGGCGAGATAAGTTGGGTCAGGTTTCCCTCGCAGTGACTACGCTCTTCTGGGGTGCGGGCGCCACCCTCCAGTTCATCGTCATCAAGTGGGCGGAGGCTGCCTTGGGGCTGGACCTCTCCAAGTCCTCCATGCTGCAGGGAGTCGTCGCGGTGGGAGTCGCCGTCGGCGCGGCACTCGCGGCCCGCTTCATCACCCTGCGACGCTCGGTCAAGGTGATCCCGCTCGGCATCGCCATGGGATTGATCGTCCTGGTGATGAATTTCGTTCGCGACCTGGAACTGGCGGTCCCCCTGCTCATCCTCGTCGGCGGTCTGTCCGGGTTCTTCGTGGTGCCAATGAATGCACTCCTGCAGCACCGCGGGCACATTCTGATGGGAGCCGGCCATTCGATCGCAGTCCAGAATTTCAACGAGAACCTCTCGATTCTCGCGATGACCGGGCTCTACTACGCCATGATCAAGGCGGACCTGTCGATCTACGCAGTCATCACCCTTTTTGGCCTCTTCGTTTCCGGAATGATGTTCCTGGTCAAGCGGCTCCACGAGGCCAATCAGCGTCGCTATGACGACGTAGCCCATCTCGACGACTCGGGGCACTGACCGCCCAGAAAGCTCGCTGGCTTCAAGGCGCAAGAGACCCTCAGGGAATCTGCCGCTCCCGCCCGGGTTCCTCCGCCAGGATGCGCCGAGCAAAGAGCAAGTCCTCCCAGGCCTTGGCCTTGTCCGGAAGATTGCGCAGCAGATAGGCCGGATGGTAAGTCACCACGACGGGGATTCCCCGGTACTCATGGCGATGGCCGCGCAGTGCCGAAATGGCCCGATCTCCCCCTAGCACGGTCGCGGCGGCCGGTCGGCCAAGGACGACGATGATGCGGGGGCGCAGCAACTCGATCTGCTTCTCCAGGAACGGGTGGCAGGCGGCCAGCTCATCGGAACCCGGCGTACGGTTTCCCGGGGGGCGGCACTTCACCGCATTGGCGATATAGACTTTCTCTCCCCGCCTGAGCTCAATGGCAGCCAGCATGGCGTCGAGCAGCTTTCCTGCTTGCCCGACGAAGGGCTCGCCCTTGACATCTTCTTCGGCCCCGGGCCCCTCGCCCACGAAAAGCCAATCCGGATTCCGGTCCCCAACCCCGAGAACTGCCTGAGTTCTCTGCTTGCACAGGACACAAGCCCGGCAATCGGCAACCTGCTTGGCGAGAACAAGCCATTGCGTTCCCAGATCGGGCGAACTCTCGACCGGCGAGGGCGTCGCCACGGCATCGCCCTGGGAAAGCTCCCCAACCGGCTCCTCGTTCCGCAGTCGCCAGCGTGGGGTGATTCCCATCTCGGCAAGGAGCGAATCCCGGTTCGGCATCATAGATCCCTTGCCATTACGATGGCATCTTCTCTGCCGGCCAGCGCGGGGTAGTACCCCCGACGAAGGCCGATACGGGAAAAGCCGAAATCCTTGTAAAGCTTCATGGCTCGTTCATTCGAGGCCCTGACCTCCAGAAGAAAGCGCCGCGCACCCACGAGACGGGCATTATCCATAGCCGTCTGCAACAGCCTGGCCCCGACGCCGTGCCCCTGCTGGGAACGTCCTACGCCCAGGTTGAGAAGATGCGCTTCGTCGATCACGCTCATGACCACCGAGAAGCCGACCACGACGCCACCCAGGAGTGCGACCCAGACGCTATGACCGGCAGCGATGGAATCAGCAAAATGCCCCTTCGACCATGGAAAAGCCTGCAAACCCGCCTCCAGAGCAGTCACCGCATCCAATTGCGCTTCCGAAGCCGGCTCCAATTCCAGCCGCTGATGCCATTGAGCCGCGGCCGTCAAGCCCGGCCCCCGGCAGCCAACCGCTCGGCCACCGTTCGCGCCACCTTGTTCCTCACGTAGCGGGGTGCCGCTTCAGCCGGATCAATTCCGCCTTGGCGAGGGAATCGCTGCACAGCCAAAGCGGCCACGGCCTCGGCATCCGGAAAGAGGTTGGCATCAAGCGCGTAGCCGGCAGCAGATGCACGGCCAGCCAGCCCAGGATAGGCGATGAGGGCATTGCCTGCTGCCTGCCAAAAGCCTTCCGGAAGGTCCAGGACATCCGGAGATGCCACCCCCAGCGCGTCCACCAACTCAACGTCGCCTCCTATCCGCCGGAAGGCTCCCCAATACACTTCCTCCATGCGCGCATCGACGAGGGCCAGCACTGCGTCTCCCCCAGCCCGCCAAGCGAGGGCATCGAGGCTGCCCACAGCCACCAAGGGAACTCCAGCGCCCACGGCAAGACCCTGAGCGGCACCGCAGGCGACCCGCAGACCCGTGAACGCACCGGGGCCACTGCCAAAGGCAATGGCATCGAGATCGGGCAGCACAGCGCCTGCCTCTTGCAGCAGTTCCTGCACCAAGGGCAGGAGGGTTTCGCTATGCGGCCGGCCGCTTGGGCAATTTCGCACCAAGACGCGACCGTCGAGCCAAAGTGCGCACGAACCCATCTCGGTCGAAGTTTCCAGGGCCAATAGTTTCATCGGCCGCCATTGTACCGGACGCCCCTCCAGCACCCTATTCGGGCAATCCGAGGAGGAAAACGAGGGAATCGAGGAGCGGCCCGGGTTTCGAAATCGCCCCGAACCAGCGATCGTAAATCTCGAACAATTCACCGGTACGATAGATGCGAGCCAGCTCGGTATCGACCGCCAGGCGGAAATCGGGATCGTCGCGCCGCATCATCAGCGCATAGGGCTCGTATGAGAACATCTCGCTCCCCACTTGCCAGGAATCCTGCTTGCCGGCCGCAAGCACCAGTCCCGCCAAGAGCCCACGATCGGAAGCGTAGGCATCAATCTTGCCCTCGTTCAGCAGCTTCAGACCGTCGGCGTGATCCTTGACCAGGACAAGTTCGGTGGCAAATAGACCTCTTTCCATCGCCGATTTGAGCGTACGCTGGGTAGTCGTCTCTGCGGCAACCCCGGTACGGCGCCCCTTAAGGTCCGCCAGCGAAGCAATCCCAGACGCCTTGCCCGCGATATAGCTACCCCCGTCGGCAAAAGTCAGCAAACTGAAATCGACCTCCTTGCGGCGGCTCAGAGTCGCCGTCGTCGATCCGCACTCCAGATCGATGACGCCTTTCTTGAGCAGCTTGACCCGGGTTCCCGGCTCCACGCGTACCCATTTGATCTCCAGCTTAGCTAGCTTCAGGCGGTCCTGGATCGCCCGCGCCACCTTGGTGCACAGCTCGACGGAGTAGCCTATCGGTTGCCCGCCCTCTCCCACGTAGGAAAAGGGGACCGACGCCTCGCGATAGCCCATGGAAATAGATTTGCGGGCCTTGATCCGCTGCAGGGTATCTGCCGAAGCTGCGGGAACGGCAAGCGCGATCGCGGCCGCGGCGGCCGCCAGGAAGCGTAGTCTGAACATCTTATCCCCCGAGGAATTGGCGAACTGCTACGGTGCCACAAGGTCTCGACCAGAGCAATCCCGCTGTCCTACCCCGCCCCGAGGCCCTCCCATCAGCCGACGATCAGTACCAGCCGCCACGCCTTCCGCGCCCGCGCTGATCCCTCATTTCCTCCCGCAAACGATACCGCTCTTCCTGGGAGATGGGGGTCGCCGGGCGAGGCTGGCGGGCGGATTCGATATTTTCCGGTGGGTTCCGTCGCCATTCCTCGCGCATCTGCTCACGCATCTGCTCACGCTGCTCCCGCGGCAGCCGGGCCAACTCGATAAGCTCCCTCGGTAGCAAACGACTTGGCCGCTCTCGCAGTTCCTGGATGAGTACATTGAGTTGCACCGCGCGGGTATCGTCGGGAATGTCTGCGCGCGCGCCTACGGCTCCGGCAGCCATTAGCGCGACCAGCATCCATTTCGCTCGCTTCGCTTTTCCGATCATTCTCGACTCCTTGGCCAATTCCTCCGGCCTCAGGCGCATTGTCTCCCACCGCGCCCCGCACTATGTCCGAAAGCAGGACGCGAAGTGTAACGACCTGTTGCAGGGACCGGGCTGGCGAAAAGCTTGTTACCATTGACTGGCAGTCTCCCAGTCGTTCTTTCCGTCGCCGCCATTATTCTAGTTGCCATGACCGAACGCCAATATCGCATTCTCGTCGTCGATGACGACATCCGCCTGCGGGATCTGCTCTCCCGCTATCTCGGCGAACAAGGATTCGAAGTACGGGCTGTCGCGGACGCGCCTCAGATGGACCGCGCCCGCACGCGGGAACACTTCGATTTGATCGTCCTCGACCTCATGCTCCCCGGCGAAGACGGCTTGACCATCTGCCGCCGGCTTCGGGGCACCGGCGACGGGACTCCCATCGTCATGCTGACCGCCAAGGGCGAGGACATCGACCGCATCGTGGGTCTGGAGATGGGCGCCGACGATTACCTGCCTAAGCCGTTCAATCCTCGAGAACTGTTGGCGCGTATCCACGCCGTCCTCCGCCGGCAGGGCAGTACACCGCCCGGAGCGCCAGAGGTCGAGGCAGAAACCATCGCTTTCGGTCAGGTGGAAGTGGATATGGCCGCCCGTACCCTGAAGCGTGGCGAAGAGACCCTCGCGCTGACCACCGGCGAATTTGCCGTCCTTAAGGTGCTCCTCCAGCATCCCCGGGAGCCTCTCTCGCGGGATAAGTTGATGACCCTGGCCCGGGGGCGCGAACAAGGCCCCTTCGATCGGGCCATCGACGTCCAGATTTCCCGCCTGCGCAAGCTGGTCGAACTCGATCCTGCCCAGCCCCGTTACATTCAAACCGTCTGGGGATTCGGTTACGTCTTCGTCCCGGATGGCAAACACAGGGACTGAAGTCCCCGCCCCCGCGCGATGAAGCTTCCCGGATCGCTGCTCGCGCGCACGTTCTTTCTGATCGCCGCCCTCGTCCTACTGACCACGGCATCGTGGCTCGTACTCTTCGAACGGGCCGAAGCCGAACCCAGGGCAAGGGAGACCGCACAACTCGCCTCGAGCACCGTCAACCTGATCCGGGCTGCCCTGCTCGCGTCTGCTCCCGAGCGGCGCCCGGACCTCTTCGTCGAACTGATGACCCGAGAGGGAATTCGCCTGCTGCCCGCCGAACCGGGTGACCAACTGGAGCCGCTCCCCAATGACCGCTTCATCGCCTTGGTCAGGGAACGCATCGAAGCCTTGCTGGGCAGCCACACCCGGCTATCCCTGGCAGTCAACGAAGTACCGGGTTTCTGGGTCAGTTTCCGGCTGGAAGACGAGGACGAAGACGAGTACTGGCTCATCCTTCCCCAAGAGCGGGCACTCCGGACCTTCGGCTGGCACTGGCTGGCCTGGGGACTGGTCGCCCTGGCACTGGCGCTGGGGGTTGCCTGGTACATGGCCTCCCGCATCACCAAACCGTTGAAGGCGCTTGGAACAGCAGCTTCCGCCGTGGGGCGCGGCCTGACTCCGGAGGTCCTCCCGGAAAGCGGAGCCGACGAGTTGCGCCATCTCGCCGCAGCCTTCAATCGCATGGCTGCCGACCTGGCCCGCCACGACCGTGACCGGGCCGAGGTCCTCGCCGGAATCTCCCACGATCTGCGCACCCCGCTCACCCGCCTGCGCCTGGAAGCCGAATTGAGCATCGCCTCGGAGACGGCAAGAGATGCCGTTTCCGCCGACATCGACCAGATGGAGGCCGTCATCGCCCAGTTCATGGACTATGCCCGCGGCGATGGCGGCGAGGTTCCGATTCCCTTGCATCTGGATGCCCTCTTGGCGGACGTGATCGGCAGGCAGCGGGCGCTAGGCCGGGAACTGGGTGGCAAGATCGAGAATCTGCCTCCCTGCGTCGGCCGGCCACGGGCACTGAGCCGGGCCGTGACCAACCTCATCGACAATGCATACAAGTACGGAGCTGCGCCGGTGGACGTCTATGCCCGCCGGGAAGGCAGGCGATTGGTCGTCGAGGTCGCCGACCGGGGCGAAGGCATCCCACC
Organism: Rhodocyclaceae bacterium; assembly: GCA_035345935.1. Taxonomy (GTDB): domain Bacteria; phylum Pseudomonadota; class Gammaproteobacteria; order Burkholderiales; family Rhodocyclaceae; genus SSSZ01. The sequence continues at coordinate 40,599 of DAORDK010000001.1, forward strand.
GGACGAGGCGGAGGGGCTCAAACGCCCCTTCGCACGCCGCGATAGCGCCCGCAGCAATGCCACCGGCACCGGGCTCGGACTCGCCATCGTGGAGCGCACGGTACGGCTGCACGGCGGCAGTCTTGAGCTGCTTCCCCGCGAAGGCGGCGGACTGCTGGCCCGAATCAGCCTGGATTTGGCAGAGGCCAGCGGCCAATGATTTCGTAACCCGCTCCGCGGGACGACAACTTCGAACGGACCAATACGAATTCCCGACAGTCCCAACGGATGGGCACCATCTCCGGAAGCTTGGCGGGCGGCTCCGGCGTCCTGCGCGCCAAGGTGACGTGAGGTACAAAACGGCGGCCGGCGTCGGAGAGCGAGAAACCGGCGGCGGCCAGTCCTTTGCGCAAATGATCGACCAGTTCCAGGAGCGCGGGAGGCGCTGCTCCTCCCGCCCACAGGATGCGATTGTGCCGCCAGTAGCCGAGGTGAGCGACGGTCCAAGTAAAACCCTTGCTATCCGCCGCTCCGGCAATCCGGTCAAGCTCCGCGAGTCGGTCACCGTCCACCTCGCCGAGAAAGGCGAGGGTCAGATGGAGGGTTTCCGGACGGCTGACGCGCCCCCCCTGGACCCGGGACACCGCTTCGCCCAGGGCGTAGACGACGGAGGCGTCGGGCCACAATGCAAAAAACAGGCGCTGGCCGGCCTCCGGTACCGACTTAGGAGGCATGCCATCACCCGGCATGCTCCACCAGCACGACGGCCTGGGCCTCGATGGCTTCGCCGCGGCCCAAGTAGCCGAGGGTTTCGTTGGTCTTGGCTTTCACATTGACCGCCTCGGGCGTTAGCCCCAGGTCCGCCGCGATCGTGGCGACCATGGCCGGGACGTAGGCCGCCAGTTTGGGCGCCTGGGCGATGACGGTGGCGTCTGCATTGACGGGCTGCCAGCCGGACGCCCGAACCCGCCGCACCGCTTCACGCAGCAATTCCCGACTGTCCACCCCGGCGAAGCGCGGGTCGGTGTCCGGGAAGTGGCGGCCGATGTCGCCCAACCCGGCGGCCCCCAGCAGCGCATCGGTCAGGGCATGCAAAAGGGCGTCCGCATCGGAATGGCCCAGCAGTCCCTTGCCGTGGGGAATTTCGACCCCGCCGAGGATCAGCTTGCGACCCTCCGCCAGACGATGGACGTCGTAACCCTGCCCGATTCTGATTTTCATCGCCTTCCCCGCAAGATACCCTCGGCGATGGCGAGATCCGCCGGGTAAGTGACTTTGAGATTGCTGCCTTCTCCGCGAACCAGCTTGGGCCGATGTCCTAGTGCCTCGATCGCCCCAGCCTCGTCGGTCACTTCACCAGAGGCGGCCAAGGCCTGCTTCAACAGCCCAAAACGGAACATCTGTGGCGTTTGTGCCTGCCAAAGGCCATCCCGGGGTTCGGTGGCCGCCGCCCGCCCCTCGGCGTCAGCCCGCTTCAGAGTATCGGCGACTGGAACAGCCAGCAAACCGCCCACCGGATCGTCGGCCAATTGCTCGACCAATTCTTCGACGAGGGCGGGGGTCAAGCAAGGGCGTGCAGCGTCATGCACCAGGATCCAGTCGTCCGATGCCGCCGCGAATGCTGCCGCCCGCAGTCCGTTGGCGACACTCTCGGCCCGGCTTACACCGCCACAGCGCAAGGTCTCCAGCTTGGGACCGAGGTCAGACCAGTCGCGGTGGCCCCAGATTTCGTCGTCCGGTGCCAAAACCACCCAGACCCGCTCGATCGCCGGGCAAGCGCAGAGTGCCGCCAGGGTGTGGTGGATGAGCGGAAGACCGAGGAGGGGCAAGTATTGCTTGGGCGTTGGGGCGCCGAAACGGGAACCGCTGCCGGCGGCGGGGACGATTGCGAAATGACGGGCCATGGCGTAATTTTAAAGGGAGAGGCCGCAAAATTCCGGGAATTCGTGGCCTATCCAGTCGCTTTCACGCCCCCGGGGAGATTCTATGGTATCTGCCGCGATCCGCCCGCCCGCCGTCGCCGGCGCGTTCTATCCCGGCGATGCGCAGTCCCTGGCCGATGGGGTTTGCCGCCTCCTTGCCGGAGCCATTCCGGAAGCTCCGGCCCCCAAAGCCTTGATCGTTCCTCACGCCGGCTACGTCTATTCCGGGGGCACCGCCGCCGCAGCGTACCGCCTCCTGCGGCCGATCCGCTCCTTGGTGCGCCGAGTAATCCTTCTGGGCCCCGCCCATCGGGTCGCGGTGCGCGGTCTGGCGGTTCCCGCAGCAGCGTATTTCTCGACACCCCTGGGGGCTGTGCCGATCGATCGGGATGCCTTGGCAGCGCTCACCGATCTGCCCCAGGTCGTGGTGAGCGACGCTGCCCACGCCCCCGAGCATTCGCTGGAGGTCCAGTTGCCTTTCCTGCAGACGGCCCTCGCCGATTTTCGGCTGGTTCCCTTCGCCGTCGGCCATTGTTCGCCGGCCGCCGTGGCCCAGGTACTCGACCGGCTATGGGGCGGCACAGAGACGCTGGTCGTCGTCAGCTCCGATCTTTCCCACTACCTCTCCTATCGCGAGGCGGAAGCGATCGACTCGACGACCTGCGGCCGCATCCTTGAACTTTCGCCGGATATCGACACCCAGGAAGCCTGTGGTGCCTACCCGATCAACGGATTGCTGATCGCCGCCAGGCGCCACGGCCTGCGGCCCAGCCTCGTGCAGCGCTGCAATTCCGGCGATACCGCCGGTGATCGCAGCCGGGTGGTCGGCTACGCGGCCTTCGCCTTTCTGCCAGACGAGGAATCCATGCATGACTGACCTGGGCTCCTCCCTCCTGGCTCTGGCCAGGGGAGCCATCGAAGCGACCCTGGGCCTGCCCGTTTCTGCAGTGGCCGAATCGCCGATCTTGCGCGAGCCAGGCGCCACCTTTGTCACCCTCACCCGGCAAGGCGAATTGCGCGGCTGCATAGGGAGCCTGGAAGCCCACCGTCCCCTCGCCGACGATGTGCGGGAAAATGCGCGGGCCGCTGCTTTCCGCGATCCTCGTTTCCCGGCGCTGACCCTGCAGGATTGGCCGAAGATCCGGGTTGAAGTCTCCCTGCTCTCTTCCCCCCAACGCGTAGACGTCGCGAATGAAAAGGAGCTCATTGCCTCCCTGCAGCCCGGCATCGACGGGTTGATCTTCACCGCCGGCCACCGCCGGGCAACTTTTCTGCCCCAGGTCTGGGAGCAGTTGCCCCAACCGACGGAGTTTCTCGCACGACTTCGCCAAAAGGCCGGATTGCCTGCCGCCTACTGGGGGCCTGACGTCGTCGTCGAGCGCTACACCGTCGATAAATGGAAGGAAGCCGAAGGATGACGATCGCCGAAAGTGCCCATCCGGGCCGCTGGTGGCACGCCCTCGACGGCGAGCGCATCCAGTGCGACCTCTGCCCCCGGGACTGCCAACTCCACGAAGGCCAGCGCGGGGCATGCTTCGTGCGCCGGATGGAGGGTGGCAGGATGATCCTCACCACCTGGGGACGGTCATCCGGATTCTGTCTCGACCCCGTCGAGAAGAAGCCTCTGAATCATTTTCATCCCGGTTCGGCGATCCTCTCCTTCGGTACCGCCGGCTGCAATCTGGCCTGCCGCTTCTGCCAGAACTGGGACATCTCCAAGTCCCGCGACATGGATAGACTGATGGATTCCGCCACACCGGAAGCGATCGCTTCGGCAGCGCGGCGCCACGGGGCAGTATCGGTGGCATACACCTACAACGATCCGGTGATCTTTGCCGAGTACGCCCTCGACGTCGCCGCCGCCTGCCGTGCGGTCGGCGTACTCAACGTCGCCGTCACTGCCGGGTACATCTACGCGAACCCGCGCCGCGAGTTCTTTGCCGCCATGGATGCAACCAACGTAGACCTCAAGGCTTTCACCGAGGGTTTCTACAAGAAGCTTTGCAGCGCGCACTTGGCACCCGTCCTCGAGACCCTCGTCTATATCCGCCATGAAACGGACTGCTGGCTGGAGATCACCACCCTCTTGATCCCGGGTCAAAACGATTCCGACGAAGAAATCTCGTCTCTGGCCGACTGGATTTTCCGCGAACTCGGCCCGGACGTTCCCGTCCATTTCACCGCCTTTCACCCCGACTGGAAGATGCCGGATACGCCCCCCACTCCACCGCAATCCCTCAGCCGCGCCCGGCGCATCGCCCGCGACCGTGGGCTTCATTTCGTCTATACCGGCAACGTCCACGATGCCGACGGCGGAACTACCCACTGCCCGGGTTGCGGCACTCCCCTGGTCGTCCGTGATTGGTACGCCATCCTGGAAAACCGTCTGGGACCCGACGGCCTCTGTCCCGAATGCGGTCACCGTGTCCCCGGCCGCTTCGATCGAAGTGCCGGAGAGGGCCGACGCGCTTTCGGCCCCCGGCGGATCCCGATTCAAATCGCGTCGTGAAACGGGATATTTCCTTTCCCACCGGCCACGGCCGCCTCGCCGGCCTGCTGGAAGCTCCCACCAGCCCGCGGGGACTGGTGCTCGCCGCATCGCTGCATGCGTCCTCCCACGCCAATACCATCGCGGCGGCGCACGCCCGCCAATATGCCTGCCTCGTACTCCATCTCCTGACGGGCCAGGAAATTGCATTTGCCGACAATGCCCACAACGTTCCGCTGCTGGCGGACCGGCTTCTTCAGGTGCTCGAACTCGTCGCCACAGACCCGGATACGGCCGAACTGCCCCTCGCCATTTTTGCCGAAGCCGCCGTCACTCCTGCCGCCGTCCGAGTCGCCGCTCGCCGGGACCGCCAGATACGCTGCCTGGCTTGCCATGGCGGACTGATCGATGGCGCCGGACTGCAGTACCTCGAGGTGCTTTCTTCGCCCGTGCTGATGCTGGCCGATATCGAGGACGAAGTGTCCGCGTCCTCTTTTCGCCGCGCCGCCACCCATCTGGCAGGCCCATGGGAACTGCGCAGGGTTCCGTCGGGCGGCATCCCTGCTGCAATGGCCATGGACTGGTTTGCGCCCTATTTGGTCGCTTGAGCGTCGGCCTACTCGAATTGGCGCAACGGAAGGCATCCAACGTCTGGACGGCTTGCTTCAGTCAAGCGCGGCCAGTCCGGCAAGGACTCGGTTGACTTCGGCCGTCAAGGCACTGAAATCGGGCTGATCTCCGGCCTTGATTTGCCTTTCCACTTCGCCTGCCAACTGGTAGAGGTCTGTGGCTGAAACGTTGGCGGCGCTGCCTTTAAGCGTATGGGCAAGGCGGATGGCCGCTTCCCGCTCGCCCGCGGCCAGGGTAGCCGAAATGCGGCCTGCGGCGTCGGCCGCCTGATTGCGGAAGAGCTTGAGCAAGCGCAACACCACCGGTTCCTTGCCCTGCATACGGGACAGCAGCGCCGGAAAATCGATGCCGGGAAAATCCCTTCGCTCCCCCAGCGCTTGATCCGCTTCCAAATGCGCTTTGTCTGGAGCGGGTTCCGCAATGCGCCCATACTGGCGCAGAATGCGGAAAAGGTCGCCGGGCTCAAAGGGTTTGGTCACGACATCGTCCATCCCGGCATCAAGACAAAGCTGTCTATCGTCCCGACTGGCATTGGCTGTCAAGGCGATGACCGGCAGAGAGCGCCAAAGCACGTTCGACCGGATTCTCCGTGTGGCTTCGAGGCCATCCATCTCCGGCATCATGACGTCCATCAACACCAGGTCGAAGGGCTTGACCGCCAGCCGTTCGAGAACCTCGCGCCCATTCTCGGCCACTTCGGCAACTACGCCGGCGTCGCCCAGAATTTCGAGCGCAATCTGCTGGTTGAACCGGTTATCCTCGGCAAGCAGGACGCTGAAGCCCGAAACCACGGTGGGCGGAAGCGATTCGTCGCCGATCCGGGCCTCGGCATCCCGCTCGACCAAGGTTCGCGACTCGCCCTCCGCCAGACGAAAGCGAACGCTGAACTGGAAGATGCTTCCCTCTCCCGGAACGCTATCGACGCGTATCGTACCCCCCATCAGGTTCACGAGTTGCCGGCAGATCGCCAGCCCGAGGCCGGTTCCGCCGTACTTGCGAGTGGTGGCGGCATCCGCCTGTTTGAAGGGTTGAAAGAGTTCCGCCTGCTGCTCGGCACGAATCCCGATTCCGGTATCCCGGACGAAAAAGGCGAGGACTGCGCTCGCCTCGTCTCGATAATCGCATCGACAACCCACCTCGACCTGGCCCATGGTCGTGAATTTGATGGCATTGCCGACCAGATTGGTCAGTACCTGAGTAAGCCTCAGCGCGTCTCCCACCAGGAAGCCGGGAGCCGCACCATCGACTTCGACGCGGTAGTCGAGTCCCTTCTCCAGCGCCAAGGATTGGGCGAAAACGCCCACCTGGTCGATCACTCGTTCGAGGCTGAATGCCGTCTCCTCAAGCTGCAACCGTCCCGCCTCGATCTTGGAGAAGTCGAGGATATCGTTGATCAGCCCCAGGAGAATCCGGGCCGAATCGCGAATCTTGCGTACATAGTCCGCCTGCCTGGGGGGAAGATCGGTCTTCAGGGCCAATTGAGACATGCCGATGATGGCATTCATCGGCGTACGAATCTCGTGGCTCATGGTCGCCAGAAAGCGCCCCTTGGCGGAATTGGCCGCATCCGCTTCCAGGCGGGCGCTCTCCAGGTCCCGGGTTCGTTCTGCAACCAGAACCTCCAGGCGATTCTTATAGCTGGTCAATTCCTGCTCCGCCCGGCGCCGCTCGGTGATATCCGCTACGATCCAGGTTCTTACTGCCATCGGCCTGCCGGAATCGTTGGCTCGCCCGGACAGGGCACCCCAAAAGATCTCGCCACTGCGCCGCCGAAGGCGAGCCTCGCAGGAAAAGCTCCCGCCGCCCTGGAGTGCTCCCGCGGCTTCTCCCCAGACACGGCGAAATTCATCCCCGTCGGCGAAGAAGGTCTCCACCGGCCGACCAGGGAGTTCTCCGGGGGCATAGCCGAGAATCTCCTCAAGCCTTCGGTTGCTCGAAACCAGGAGCGTTTCATGGGTAACCCCGATGCCCACCAGAGCGTTGGCCAGAACGGCGTTCATTTCGGCGATCAAATGGAGCGAGGATGCTTCGGCTTCGCGCAGCCCCCGCAGGACGTCCCGGAAATGCAGGACGGCCCGCGCGAGAGAACCCAGCTCGTCCTCGCGCTCGACGCCTTCCACCTGGATGTCGAGATCGTTGGCGACCAATTTTTCCAGGGCTGCGAGGGTACTGCTGAAAGGGCGACCTGCGTTCCGAAACCCGATGGCGAGGCCAACCACCATGGCTCCGGTAAGCACGCCGTTGAGCAGCAAGGCCTCAAGGACAAGCTTGGTGAATTCGCCGGCAAGACGGGACTTCGAGACGGTGACTTCCACCCGCCCTACGGGAACCGTTCGATACGCGTCGGCATAGACAATCATCCGGCTTGCCACCAAGGAAGCGCCTTCGGCCACGCCAAAATCGCCGAAACGCGCGACGACGGCGCCCTCGGCATCGAGCACGCGCACGCCCAGCACGTCCGGCAGGCCGGCCAACGCACGGGCAGCACTGGCCACCGCCACCGTGTTGAAATCGAAAAGCGGCCTTGCCAAGGATTCCGACATCAGGATAACGAGGCGCTCGGACAATTCGTTGAGCGCCGCTTCCCGTTCGTCATAGCGAATCTTGATATTCAGCGTCGAGTAAAGCGTAAAGACCACCCAGACCGAGCCCACTGCCAGGACTGCGAGGCGGAAAAGAACGCTCTCCCGCCACAGGCGAAGCAGCTTTCCCTCCTTCATCGCTCGCCCCCACCCGCTCCCGCCAGGGCCTTCACCGCTCTCTCTGCGATCTGCCGGGCGCCCGATGTCCCCAAAGCCTGACGGCTGAATACCAGATAGGCGGCCCGCCCGACCAAGGCAGGTTCGGGCAGCACCTCGAGCAGACCTTGGGGGTCAATGCGCGGCAAGAGCACCTGCGCCGTGCGCACCTCCACCAGCGCCGTCCCCAGGTGGCCCGCCTTCAGTTTGCGCAGATTCTGCTCCATGGTTTCTGAATTCTGGTCAAGGACCAGTCCGGGAACTTCGGCGATATCCTCGGCCAGAGCCCAAGCCCGTGGAACCCCGACCGGCTGGGGCAAGGAGCCGACGCCTTGAGCCGAACGCCAACCTGGCGCAGCGCCTTTCCGGACAACGGCCACGTAGTCCAGAGTCTCCAGCCGCGACGCCGGATAAACGAGAAACGCCTCGCGTTCCTTGCGGTAAGCCGCTGGATAGGCCGCCGCGTAGAATCCATCGGCCAGGTCCCGGAGACAGCGTTCCCAGGCCACCACATGGACTACGGCATCGTAACCCGCCTTCCGAAAGGCCTTGGTCACCCGCTCTGCAAGTATCCCGGAAACCTGCTGGCCGGCCTCTCCGGGAACCGTGAAGGGCGGCCAGTCGGACGCACAGACCCGTAGCGCCGCCCCCTGGACGGACAGGCTCCAGGTCAGCAGCAGTCCGCCGAGCCAAGAAATCCGTTTGCCTGAACATCTCGATCCGAATCGCATATGCCTCCAGAGGTCTTACGATACGGGCATCTTGCAGCGCTGTCGAGACTGATCGATGGGCTGGCAAACTCCAGCGCGATTCATTTCATCCAGGAACTCCCCGGCACAGCGAACCGGTCCATAACGCTGGACGGCCGCAGGATGCCCCTGGGCGAGCCAGAGTCTAGCTTGTGCCCTGTGCCAGCAGCAGGGCACGGACCTGCTCGTACTCCTTGAGACGAGCGAAGTCTTTCTCGGCCGGTTCCGGGATGCGGCTGATATCCATGTTTTCTGCGTTGTCTGCCAGTTTGACGATCCGCGCAATGGGATTGGCTGCTGCCCGAGCGGCGGCCTGCAGTCGGGATTCGCCCGAAGTCTTGGTGAGGGCCTCGACGGCAACCAGGACTGCCGTAGGGAAACCTTCTCGGGAGAGCTGCTCCAGTGTGACAGAAGTATCCTCGACGACGTCGTGCAAGACCGCAGCCATGCGCTCATGGGTGCCGGAGACACGCAGCATGACCCTAAGCGGGTGAAGGATGTACGGTTCGCCAGCCTTGTCGACCTGGCCGGCATGGGCGAGAGCTGCAATTTCAATGGCGCGTTCGAGTGTGCTCATGGCGATTCCTCATTTCTTGCGGCGTTTCTCAAGGCCGTGGTCCTGTGTGTCAAAGCACGCATCGGCTGAATCCGGACCTTGCTCAGCGCATCGACGCCGCTTTCCCATGGAAACAACGGCTTATGCCTGAATGCCATGACTTCAGCGCCACTGAGACCGATAGCCCCGCCGACTGCTGGAGAGTATCCGCTGACAGACGGCTGCTTGCCAAATGCGCATAATCGTCTGCTGAGGAATGCCCGCACCCGGCGGGTAAACCCTATGACCACCCTTACCTTCTTGCCATCATACTGACGAAGCGCCTCCCGCCCACTCTGGCTTATCATTCCGCTGAGAGTTTTCACCCCAATTCCCATCCCCATGCAAGACACCGTGCTCCGCGCCTTTTTTGTTGCCCTGGTCACGCTTCTGGGTGTGCTGCCGGCAACTACTGTCCAGGCGCAATCCACCGGAGGCCTGCGCTTCAGCGGGTACGGCACGCTGGGTTACGTGCAGGACAACAGGAACGACATCGTCGCGATCCGCGATGTCAGCCAGCGCCCCGATTCAAACATGGGCAGCGGCACCTGGCAGCGGGATAGCCGCCTTGGCATACAAGCGGAGTATCGCGTTAGTCCGGTCGTCGATTTGGTCGCCCAGGCCGTGTTCCGCGATCAGGTTTCCACCCATGCCACCCATGCCATAGAGCTCGCCTACGCAGGCTTCAAGCCGACCCCCCAACTCGATGTCCGCGTCGGCCGCGTTGGTTATGACGCCTTTTTGATGTCCGACATCCGCAATGTAGGCTACGCATACCCCTGGGTGCGCCCCTTCACCGAATATTACGGCTGGATACCCTTGTTCTCGGTGGACGGTGCGGACATTGCCTACCTTATCCCGCAAGGGGATGCGCAATGGCGCCTCAAAGCCCAGGCGGGTCGCTCGGGACTGGGGATACCGATTGGCGACAGCAAGCTCGACGTCAAGGCCGATGATCTCGTGACGCTGACCGTAAGCCGTCGCACCGGCCCCTGGGAGGCAAAACTGGGCTACTCAAGCTTCACCAACCGGAACGAGGTGGCACCAGGGGGCGGCGGAGGGCTTGCCGCCTTGCAGCAGGGACTCGACACCATCGCCACGGCAACGGCCTCGCTGGCGCCCGCCATCAGCAGCGAGGCGACCGACCTGCGCCGTCAGTTGTCCTTCAAGAATGCCCACATGAACTACGTGACACTCGGCGCGGTTTATGACGATGGTCATTTATTGATCCAGGGGGAATTGGCAAGGACAACGAGCAGTCACAAAGTCGTACCCCACGGCACGATGGGCTACGTCGCCATCGGCTATCGCACCGGCGACTGGACACCATTCATGGCCGTCAGCGCCACCCGCCCTGGTAACGGCTTGCGCTCGGCCAAGGCCGACTGGAGCGTCATTGGCCAGAGCGCCACCCAGGCGACGGCGATCGCCGTGCTCAACAGCACCCGCATGGATCAGAAAACCTTGTCTTTCGGAACGCGCTGGGATTTCCAGGAACGGGCAGCGTTGAAAGTGCAGTGGGACATCACTCGCATCGATCCTCACGGGTACGGCCTGGTGTTCAAGGATCCGGCCCTCGAGACCCGCAGAAGCAGCATGAATCAGCTGACCCTGACGCTGGACTTCCTGTTCTGATGAAGCGCTTCCGCCTCCTGCTCGCCCTGCTTCTTTTCCCTTGCTGGGCGGCCTTGTCCGACCCCGCACGGGCCGACGTATTCGTCGTCGTCCATCGCGACAGTCCCTTGCGTGAACTGACTCCATCCCAGGTTTCCGATCTCTACCTCGGCCGTTCCCGCAGCCTGCCGGGCAGCGAGGCGATCTTGGTCATCGAACGCGGTCAGGACAGCAGTTTGCGCGCGAGCTTTTTCCGTCTGCTCAACGGCATGTCGCTCAAGCAGATCAACGCCTACTGGGCTCGGCTGCAATTCAGCGGCCAGGTGCTACCGCCGCCGAACTTCGGCGATTCTAAGCTTCTGCTTGCCGCGATCCGCTCGAATCGTCTGGCCATCGGTTACATCGATGCATCCGAAGCCGACGACAGCGTGAGTGTCGTGCTGCGATTGCGGGATACCCAATGAACGCATTCCCGCCATGAAACTGCCCGGACGCAGCAGTCTCGAGCGTAAGCTCGGCCTTCGCGTCGGCGCCGGCCTTGCCGCCTTTGCGGTTGTCGCCGTTCTGTTGACCGCGGCTTTCGCCTATCGCTACCAGTTGCAGGCAAGCCGCGCGCTGCAGAGACAATTGATCTCCGTCGTCAGCACTCAGGCCGAAGTGGCTGTGTTTGCCGAAAATGCCATCATCGCCAACGGAGTGATCGATGGCCTCCTCGCCAATCCCCTGCTGCTCGCGGTGCGTATCCGGTCGAACCAGGGTTTCGTAGCCAGCGGCGGCCAGATCGCCACGTTCGCAGACGCCAATGCCTTTACCAGCTACGCCTTGCACGCGCCTAGCAATCCCACCGTCACCATCGGCCAGATCGACGTGGTCATGAATTCCGAGCAGGTCACGGCCGCAGCGCTGACGTCAACCCAGATCCTGCTCGCCACCATCACCTTGCAGGTCATCCTGGCAGCCGTACTGATCGTCTGGGTATCTCGGCGCGTCATCATCCGCCCCATTGTCGAACTGGCCTCCCACCTGGCCGAGATCGAGCCCGGCAGCGGCGTTCGCGTCGCGGTCTCCGACAAGCACGAGGACGACGAAATCGGGCAACTCTCCCGCAGCGCCAACGCGCTCATCGATGCCCATGAATACGCCCTTGCCGAATTGCGCGCCTTGGCTACCATCGACAGTCTGACCGGCACCTCCAACCGACGCGAATTCATCCGCCGCATGGAGGACGAACTGGTGCGCATCCAGCGCCTGGAATCAGCCCGCGCCACGATTCTCATGCTTGACATTGATCACTTCAAGAATATCAACGACACCCACGGCCACGCGGCGGGCGACGCCGCCCTCATGCAACTGGGCACGATCCTGAGGAGCAACGCGCGGCGTATCGATACCGTAGGCCGCATCGGCGGCGAGGAATTCGCCATCCTCCTGGTCAGCACCGATGTCAGCCAAGGAGCACACTTTGCCGAGCGTCTGCGCACGATAGTGGCCGAGACGCCGGTGGCTTATGAGGGACGGCTTATCCAGATGACCATGAGCATCGGGATAACCGAGCTAGCTCAGTCAGACGGCGACTCAACGGTCGCCCTCGCACGCGCTGACAAGGCGCTCTACCTCGCGAAAGACCAGGGGCGCAACCGCGTCGTGGCCACGCCGATCTAACCCACCCGCCTACGGACACCCAGCAATACTTTTTTGGAGAGTCGATACCGACCCGTTGGCTCCCCCGGTTGACGGCGCGCTCCCAAGTACAGGTCGCACGGCTCGCCTTACTTTGAGCCTTGAGTCCGTCAGCCGGACGCCTCCGGTGTGTACTCGCATGCGCCGAAGAGGAAACCGACGTTCGGCAGATTGAACTCGAAAATGGTGGCTCGCCTGCGCTTCGTCTCTCTCCCGGGGCAGAATGTCGATCCGTCGGATTGGCCGGGAATGTCGCTCGCGAAGTCGGCTCAAGGTCAGCTCCGGGGCGGATGCCCTCCGCGCGAATCCAACCGACTCGACCCGAGAGCGATAGTCAAGCCTTGTTCGCCCCGGCGGTATAATCCCCCGCCTCATGCCGCACGCCCCCCTGCTTCCCTCCCTCTCAGCCCTCCCCAAACCCGGCCAGCGGCTCGATCTACCTGCCCTCCCCGGTTCTGCCGATGCTCTGGCCCTGGCCCGTCTGGCAGGCCGGCAGCCTCTGGTGGTCGTCACCGCCAGCGCCGGCGATGCCCAGCGCTTGCTAGAGGAAATCCCCTGGTTCGCGCCCGATCTCCGGGTACGCCTCCTGCCGGACTGGGAGACCCTGCCCTACGACCATTTCTCGCCCCACCACGACCTGGTTTCGGAGCGCCTCGCCACCCTGTGGGCGACCCTGGGCGGGGCCATCGACGTGCTGCTGGTGCCGGCGACGACGGCGGTGGTGCGGCTCGCCCCGACATCCTTCCTCGCCGCCTATACCTTCGCCTTCAAGAGGGGCGAGAAGCTGGACGCCGAGGCCTTCCGCGGCCAAGTGACCCTGGCCGGCTACACCCACGTCACCCAGGTGGTGTCGCCGGGGGAATACTCCATCCGCGGCGGATTGATCGACCTCTTCCCCATGGGGTCGACGCTGCCCTTCCGACTGGATCTGTTCGACAACGAGATCGAGAGCATCCGCACCTTCGACATCGATACCCAGCGCACCCTCTACCCGGTGCCGGAAATCTGCCTGCTGCCAGCCCGGGAATTCCCCATGGACGACAAGGCGCGCACCGGCTTCCGCCAGCGCTTCCGCGAGGTGTTCGAGGGTGATCCGGCCAAATCGGGCGTCTACAAGGACGTTTCCAGCGGCATCGCCTCCGCCGGCATCGAGTATTACCTGCCCCTCTTCTTCGAGGAAACGGCCACCCTTTTCGACTACCTGCCCGCCGGCAGCGTGCTGGTCACCCATGGCGACGCCGCCGGCGCCATCGCCGGTTTCTGGGCCGATACGCAATCCCGCTACAATCTCCTGCAGGGGGACAAGGCGCGGCCGCTGCTACCGCCGACCGACCTCTTCCTGAGCGACGAGGCCTTCTTCACCCTGGCCAAGCCATTGCCCCGCCTGCATGTCGGCGACGGCGCGCCGGGTGAAGCAACGGCCATCCCCAAGGTGGCAGTCGAGCGCCGGGCGGAAGACCCACTGGCAGCGCTGAAAGCCTTCGCCGGTGGCTTTTCCGGCCGCGTGCTCCTGCTGGCCGAAACCGCCGGGCGCCGGGAAACCCTCGGGGCCATGCTGGCCGAGCATGGCGTGGCCCCGGCGGCCTGCGCATCGCTGACCGAATTCCTCGACGGCATGCAAGCCCTGGCGCTCACCGTCGGGCCGCTACAGGCCGGCTTCGCGCTGCCCGGCCTGGCTTTCGTGACCGAAACCGAGCTTTTCGCCGGCGCCCCCCGGCGCACCCGCCGGGAAGCCCAGAAAAAGGCCAGTTTCGACAACTGGCTGAAAGATCTCACCGAACTCAAGGTCGGCGACCCGGTGGTGCATGAGAACCACGGCATCGGCCGTTACCAGGGCCTGGTGAGCCTGGACCTGGGGGAAGGAGCCACCGAATTCCTCGAGCTCCACTACGCCAACCAGGCCAAGCTCTTCGTGCCTGTCTCGCAGTTGCATGTGATTTCCCGTTATTCCGGCGCCGACCCGGAAGCGGCGCCGGTCCACACCCTGGGCTCGGGGCAGTGGGAAAAGGCCAAGAAGAAAGCCGCCGAGCAGGCCCGCGACACCGCCGCCGAGCTGCTGGCGCTCTATGCCGCCCGCGCCGCCCGCCAGGGCCACGCCTTCGCCTTCAAGGAACACGATTACGAGGCCTTCGCGGACGGCTTCGGCTTCGAGGAAACCGCCGACCAAGCCCAGGCCATCGCCGCCGTCATCGCCGACATGCGCACCGGCAAGCCCATGGACCGCCTGGTCTGCGGCGACGTCGGCTTCGGCAAGACCGAGGTGGCGCTCCGTGCCGCCTTCTGCGCCGTGGCCGGCGGCAAGCAAGTCGCCGTGCTCTGCCCGACGACGCTGCTCTGCGAGCAGCACTACCAGACCTTCGCCGATCGCTTTGCCGACTGGCCGGTGAAGATCGCCGAACTCTCGCGCTTCAAGACCGCCAAGGAGTCGGCCCAAGCCGTGAAGGAGCTGGCCGAGGGCAAGATAGACGTCATCATCGGCACCCACAAACTGATCGGCAAGGACGTGGAATTTGCCCGCCTAGGGCTGGTCATCATCGACGAGGAACACCGCTTCGGGGTGCGCCAGAAAGAGGCGCTGAAGTCCCTGCGCGCCGAGGTGGATATCCTCACCCTCACGGCCACCCCCATCCCGCGGACGCTCGCCATGAGCATGGAGGGCCTGCGGGATTTCTCGGTCATCGCCACCGCACCCCAGAAACGGCTGGCCATCAAGACCTTCGTCAGCAATTTTTCCGACGGCATCATCCGCGAAGCCGTGCTGCGGGAGCTCAAGCGCGGCGGCCAAGTCTATTTCCTGCACAACGAGGTCGATACGATCGACAACATGAGGGACAAGCTGGAAAAACTGGTGCCCGAGGCGCGCATCGTCATCGGCCACGGCCAAATGAACGAGCGGGAGTTGGAGCGGGTGATGCGCGATTTCACCGGCCAGCGGGCCAACCTGCTGCTGTGCACCACCATCATTGAAACCGGCATCGACAATCCCCACGCCAACACCATCCTCATCAACCGCGCGGAGAAATTCGGCCTCGCCCAGCTCCACCAGCTGCGCGGCCGCGTCGGCCGCTCGCACCACCAGGCCTACGCCTACCTCCTGGTGCAGGACGCCAAGGCCATGACCAAGCAGGCCCGCCAGCGGCTGGAGGCGATCCAGATGATGGAAGAACTCGGTTCCGGCTTCTTCCTCGCCATGCACGACCTGGAAATCCGCGGGGCCGGCGAGGTACTGGGGGAAAACCAGTCCGGCGAGATGCAGGAAGTCGGCTTCAACCTCTACACCGACATGCTCAACCGCGCAGTGGCGGCCCTCAAACAGGGCAAGGAGCCGGATTTGACCCAGCCGCTGGGGATTGCCACCGAAATCAATCTGCATGTCCCCGCCCTCCTGCCCAATGCCTACTGCCCCGACGTCCACGAACGCCTGACCCTTTACAAACGCCTTGCCAACTGCGAGAGCGCCGAAGAAATCGACGGACTGCAGGAGGAACTGATCGACCGCTTCGGCGAATTGCCACCGCAGGGGCAATCCCTGCTCGCCACCCACCGCATGCGCCTGTTGGCTCGCCCCCTGGGGGTGCACAAGCTGGATGCCACCGCCGACCAGTTGGTGGTGCAATTCGGCCCCAATCCGCCCATCGAGCCCATCACCATCGTCAACCTCATCCAGAAGAACCGGAATTTCCGGCTGGCCGGGCAGAATCGGCTGGTGTACGTACGGCATTGCCCAAGCTTGGGGGATAAGCTGGGGGCAGCGAAGGAAATGTTCGGCTTGCTGACCTAGCCGGAGTGCGAATTCCCGCCGGGGCGTGCGGCGATCCGCTTACCTCACGCCAGTCCGACCCGAATCAGGCCGGCAAGCGCGCAAAGCGCGATGACCTTCATGATGTCTTGCTTGAACTTCCACAGGGCGACGAAGGCGACGAGGGAGACGAGGGCGGCAAATCCGTCGAATCCGCCGGAAAAAGGCGCCGCCTCGCTTGCCCGTGGGAAAATGACGTGCCAACCGAAAAACAGAGCCAGATTCAGAATCACCCCCACCACGGCGGCGGTGATTCCAGTGAGCGGAGCGGTGAATTTGAGGTCGCCATGGGTGGCCTCCACCAGCGGCCCTCCGGCCAGAATGAAGACGAAACTGGGCAGGAAGGTGAAGAAGGTCGCCACCGAAGCACCTGCGATTCCGGCCAGCAGCAGGGCATCGGGGCCGAAGATCTGCTTGCTCCACGCACCGACGAAACCGACGAAGGACACCACCATGATCAAGGGCCCGGGAGTGGTTTCTCCCAGGGCGAGACCATCAATCATCTGGGCGCCGGTCAGCCATCCGTAGTGTTCCACTCCCCCCTGATAAACGTAGGGCAGCACGGCATAGGCACCGCCGAAGGTGAGCAGCGCGGCCTGGGTGAAAAATTCACCCATGTCCCGTAGAACCGGCTGGACCAGGAGCGCCATGCCCCCCACCCACAAGCCCAGGGCCACGATCAGCAGCAGGGCCAGGCGGACGCCGCTGAAACGGGTGTGGGGAATGGGCGGGGTATCATCGTCGATGACCGCGGGACCATAGCTTTTCCCCCCTGATCCGTGACCAGCCCCAACCTGGAAGAGCGCCGGCGCAACTTGCCCACCGATGAAGCCAAGCAGCCCTGCGCCCAGCACGATCAGCGGAAAGGGCACCGCAAAGGCGAATATGGCCAGGAAGGAAGCGGCCGCCAGCGCCCACAGCACCCGGTTCTTCAAAGCGCGGGAGCCGATGCGCCAGGCGGCAAAGACGACGATGGCGACCACCGCCGGCTTGATTCCGTCGAAAACGGCCTTGACCGGCGTGATTTCGCCAAAGGCCATGTAGACGTAAGAAAGCGCCGCCAGAATGAGCAGGGAAGGGAGGACGAACAAGCTTCCCGCGACGACGCCCCCCCAAGTGCGGTGGAGCAGCCAACCGATGTAGATGGCAAGCTGCTGCGCCTCCGGTCCCGGCAGGAGCATGCAGTAATTGAGGGCATGCAGAAAACGGTGTTCGGAAATCCACCGCCGCTTCTCGACCAGTTCCTGATGCATGACGGCAATCTGGCCGGCGGGGCCGCCGAAGCTGATGAAGCCGAGCTTGAGCCAGTAGGCAAAGGCTTCCCAAAACGAGGGATGATGAGGGCGTTCCCGGGAAGGGCTTAGGTCATTCATGGACTCTAGTCGGCGGGCAAACCGCCATGTGGCCAGGGGATATTTGCTGCGGACTCAACCCGCCGCAGACGTCCGGCATGTTACACCGCCAGCGAGTCTCTTCAGAGCCGCAGGGCCGGCGATGCCACCCGTTTTCGCGGCGCAGCCCTCCGTTTTCATCGCCATGGGTGCCGAGTCTCCTCACCCTGTGTAAACTGCCCACTGTTTCCCCCACCCCGAATCGTCCATGGACAGTGCTCTGGCTCCCGATTTCGCGGCCATCTGGTTGACCCTCAAGCTCGCCGCGGTGGTGACCGTGCTGCTCCTGGTCGTGGGGACTCCCATCGCCTGGTGGCTGGCGCGCACCCGTTCGCCCCTCAAAGCCGCCGTGGGAGCCTTGGTCGCCCTGCCCCTGGTTCTGCCCCCCACGGTCCTCGGTTTCTATCTGTTGGTCGCCATGGGACCCAACGGACCGGTGGGCGCCCTCACCGAATCGCTGGGATTGGGACTCCTGCCCTTCACCTTCGCAGGTCTGGTGGTGGGATCGGTGATCTACTCGCTGCCCTTCGTCGTCCAGCCCGTCCAGAACGCTTTCGAGGCCATCGGAACTCGCCCCCTGGAGGCGGCGGCAACGCTGCGCGCCGGCCCCTGGGACAGCTTCTGGTCGGTGGCCGTCCCCCTTGCCCGGCCCGGGATCGTCACCGGCGCGATTTTGGGTTTCGCCCACACGGTCGGCGAATTCGGCGTCGTCCTGATGATAGGCGGCAATATTCCGGAGAAGACGCGGGTCGTTTCGGTCCAGATTTACGACCACGTCGAAGCCCTCGAATACGTCCATGCCCACTGGCTTGCCGGAGGCATGGTGGTCTTCAGCTTCCTGGTCCTGCTGGCGCTCTATACCCTCAATCCCCAGCGGAGCCTGCGCAATTGAGCGCAGGCATTCGCGCCCGCTTTCGCCTTGATCGGGGAGGATTTGCCCTCGACGTGGATCTGGAATTGCCGGGAAAAGGCATCAGTGCCCTCTTCGGCCCTTCGGGCTGCGGAAAAACCACGTTTCTGAGAGCCCTGGCGGGCCTCGAGCATCCGGCCGGCGGCTACATCGCGGTCGGGGACGAAATCTGGCAGGACGACGCCCGCGGCATCTTCGTCCCTACCCATCGCCGTTCCCTGGGCTACGTCTTTCAGGAAGCGAGCCTGTTCGAACATCTAACCGTGAAGGCGAATGTCGAATTCGGGCTGCGCCGCATCCCGGCCGCAAGCCGGCTCTTCAAGACCGACGCGGTTGCGGATCTGCTGGGTATCGCCGGACTTCTCGACCGGCGACCGGCGGGTCTTTCCGGGGGCGAGCGCCAGCGGGTGGCGATCGCTCGGGCACTCCTCAGCGCCCCCCGTCTGCTGCTCATGGACGAACCCCTCGCCGCCCTGGACCTCAAGCGCAAGCGGGAAATCCTGCCCTATCTGCAACGACTGCACGCGGAACTGTCGATTCCGGTCGTTTACGTCAGCCACGCTCCCGGGGAAGTTGCGCGCCTCGCCGATCACCTGGTTCTCCTCGATGGCGGCCGGGTCGCCGCCAGCGGCCCCCTGGGCGAAACCCTGGCGCGGATCGACCTGCCGGCGACGTTTTCCGACAATGCCGGCGTCGTCCTCGATACCGTGCTCGCCAGCCATGAACCGGATCATCTCTCCCGTCTCGAGTTCCCTGGCGGCTGGATGCTCGTGGGTCAACGGCCCGAAGCCGCCGGATCCCGGCTGCGCTGCCGCATCTACGCCCGGGATGTGAGTCTCGCCCTGGAACGCCCCCTAGGGACCAGCATCACCAATCTGCTGCCCGCCACCGTCGCTGCCGTCGCTCCTACCCACCAGCCGGGCCACGTGCTGGTTCAGTTGCAGGTCGGCGAGTCCCGCCTGCTCGCGCGCATCTCCGAACGTTCACGTCGGGAACTGGCGGTAGAACCCGGGTTGCGCCTGTGGGCCCAGATCAAGGCTGTCGCTCCATTGGCATGAAGCCTAGCAGGCCGCAGAGTTCCTCGAGGGCCGCTACGCAATCGCCACTGATCTTGAGCGCCAGCAGCGGATCGGCCCGGGTCGCGCCGCGATTGATCGCAATCACCGGCTTGCCCTGGGCTTGGGCGCGCTCGACGAGGCGATAGCCCGAGTACACCATGAGCGACGAGCCGACCACGATCAGCGAAGCGGCCGTGTCAACGGCGGTGGCGGCTGCGAGCGACCTTTCCCGGGGAACGCTGTCGCCGAAAAAGACTACGTCCGGTTTGAGGATGCCGCCACAGTCCGGACATGGCGGAACGGCTAGATCGGCGCCCAGGCTGTCCTCGATAGCCGCATCGCCGTCTGGCCTCGCGGAAGAGGCGGCGGCAGCATGCTCCCGCAGGTCCGGATTGGCGACTTCGATCCATGCCTGCACTTCGTGGCGGGGAAAGCGGGCTGCGCAGGCGAGACAAATCACGTCGCGGACGGCACCATGAAGCTCGACAACGCAGCGGCTCCCCGCCTTCCCGTGCAGACCGTCGACATTCTGCGTCACCAGTCCGCTCATGCAACCGGCTGCCTCCAGGGTGGCAAGCGCCCGATGCCCCCCGTTGGGCAGGGCCTCGTCCATGCGCGGCCAGCCGAAATAGCTCCGCGTCCAATAGCGCCTGCGGGTCGCCTCGACAGTCAGAAATTCGTTCTGCAGGATCGGCTTTCTATGCTGCCACGCACCGCTCTCGTCGCGGTAAGCAGCCAACCCGCTGGCAGTACTGAGACCCGCCCCGGTGAGCACTGCCGCAGGACCGGGAACGAAACAGGCCGCCAGGGCTTCCAGATCGGCATCGGGAGTCAAGGGATTCTCCAACCAAGCAGGGGGTCCGATCGCCGGTTCCGGCAATGATTCAACGGCGCTTCCCTGCCAGGGGACCCTCAATTGCCCCCGCGAGGTCGCGTCGCTGCCAGAATGCGTGCAATTTCCCCGCCGCAACTGGCGGCCACCCGATCGTATTCCTCCCGGGTGTCGATTTCCCGTTGCGAAGCTTCGACACTCTCCAGCTGGCGTTTGAGGAAGGGCAGCCAGCGTTCGTCGAGTTCCTGCTGCAGCCGCGGCAGGGTCGTTCCGACCGGACCGCGCAGGGGATCGGCGTCGGCAAAGCGCCCGCGGAGTACCTCCTCGATCTGGGGACGAACGTCGCGGGCGTGGCGGCGATACGTGTCTGCATGGCGCATCTCATGGTCATGGATTGCCGTGAAGCCACAACTTCCCTTGGGAAATTCGCGACCGACATAGACCGTGATCGGCTGAAATCCGTACGCCACTGCAATCTGGACGCTTGAGCACTCCCATCGTCCGGCCGGGTCCTTCAGGATGCTGGTCGCCAGCTTCGCGCGGGCCTGGGCCAAGCCGGTGGTCAATCCAAGGACTGCCAGACCGGGGTCGGCATAGCGATGACTCATGCCCTTCAGCGCCGCGTAGCTTCGCCGGTAGTCCGTCGCGACCTCCGACTCCATCAGTTGGACGGAGATCGTGCTTCGCGGGAGCGCGGAACACGGGTCCGCGGCAACTGCCAATGGATTGAACGACGAGAGCGAGCAGAGCAGTGCTCCGGCCGCGATCTGCCGGGCAAACTTCAGGCGGCCACCGAGAGGCCGCGGGGTTCTCTCTCAAGGCGATTGATTTCGGCCCGCAGAGCAGCCTGCTTTCCCGCCGTGATCATGCAGGTGCCGTTGCGCCATTCGAAATGGACGCGATGGGCACGGACTCCCGCCCGGTAGAGGGCGAGCGCAACCGACTTGATTTCGGACTGCTCAAGGCGGCGTCCGTCGTTGAGTTCGGCAACGAATTCGTCTTTGAACAGGATTACGTTAGCGCTGATCGTCATGGCGTCTCCTTCTAGGTTTGAGGAAAGCATAAAACGCGTTTCGCATCCTGCCTGTGACAGATTACACACTTATGACCATGTGGGTTATAGGGTATTGATTTTCCTGAAGTTGGATCAAAGCGCCAAAACGGTGTACCCGGCATGCTGGGGCAAAAATCCTTGTCGCCATGCCTGCCCACAACCCACCCCTCCCCGTCATGCCTGGATTTCCTGGCAACAAGGGAATCTGGGCGGGGATTACCTGTGAATTCGTCGAATTCACGGTCATGTTCGCCATCTATTTCATCGCCCGCGCCCATTTCCCTGAAGCGTTCCAGCAGGGGGCCGAGCGCCTCTCGCGCGTCGCCGGAACGGTCATTACCCTCATCATGGTGACCAGCAGCTTCCTGGTCGCGGCCTCGGTCAACGCCCTGCGCAATCAACGCAGAAGCCAGGCCGTCCTGGCCCTGAGCACTGCCCTCGTCGTCGCCCTCGGCTATCCCGTCGCCAAGGCCCTCGAATTCAGTTGGAACCTCGCGCACGGCATTGACGGCGGCGCGGGAATTTTCTTCACGGTCTACTACTACCTGACCTTTAACCATCTGGTCCATGCCTCGTGGGGAATCCTTGGCATGATCTGGGTCCTGATCCGCCTCGCGAAGGGCGCCTACAGCGCCGAAGAGCATGCCGGACTGGAGGCCCTGGGAAGCTACTGGCACGCCACAGACCTCGTCTGGCTGGTGATTTTTCCGCTGTTCTACGTGATCAATTGATCCCCATGGGCCCCCGGGAACACTACTCCGAACTCCTGGTCACTTGGCTCGTCCTGGTGGGCCTCACCCTGGCCAGCCTGGGTCTGGGGCAGTGGTTTCACGGAGCGTCCTGGCTACCTGTGTTGGTCGCCGCGCTGGTCTGGATCAAGAGTTTCCTCGTAGCGCGCCGATTCATCGAAGCCAACCTTGCCCATCCCTACGTTGCTCGGCTGGTGGCGATCTTCATCGTCATCGCTCCCGCAGCGCTGGTGCTCACAGCCTTCTTCGGCCCCACGATCGCCCGCTGGGCAAGCCTGTGATTCCCGCAGCTCCTGCGCCCCGGGGGCAACTCTGGGGACTGTGGCTATCAGGTCATGTAGTTGCCGCCATTGCAGGCGAAATTCGCACCGGTCGTAAAGCCTGCCGCATCGGTGGCGAGCCATCCGACGATTGACGCGATTTCCTCGGGTTTTCCCAGACGCTTGACCGGTATGGTGGAGACGATTTTTTCCAGCACATCTTCGCGAATCGCACGCACCATCTCCGTCCCGATATATCCCGGCGAGACGGTATTGACGGTGACGCCCTTGCTAGCCACCTCCTGGGCAAGGGACATCGTGAATCCATGCATGCCGGCCTTGGCGGTCGAATAGTTGGTCTGGCCGAACTGGCCGCGCTGCCCGTTCATGGACGATATATTGACGATCCTGCCCCAACCCTGGTCGAGCATGCCGTCGACGACCTGCTTGGTGACGAAGAAAAGGGAATTCAAATTGGTGGCGATCACCGCCATCCAATCCTCCACCGACATTTTTCTGAAAACTCCGTCCTTGGTGATTCCGGCGTTATTGACCAGAACGCTGACCGTCCCCAGTTCCACTTTGACCTTGTCGAAGGCGGCCTTGGTACTTTCCCATTCGGAAACGTTGCCCTCGGACGCGACGAATTCGAATCCGAGTTCCTTCTGTTCTGCCAGCCAGCGGTTCTTGCGCGACGAATTCGGACCGCATCCGGCGACGACTCGAAAACCTTCCCGCGCCAATTGTTGGCAGATGGCAGTCCCGATTCCACCCATTCCGCCGGTGACATAGGCAACTCTTTGGCTCATGATCAATCTCCTGTAATTATGGATTGAATTATGAACTATACTGGAATCGGTGTATTGCGCAAGGTGCTTCGACGACTGCTCAGAGTTGCGCTTCCAATGCCCTGATTTCCTGCGCGGAAGCTCTCTTCACCCCCAGTGCCAAGCGATGGCGATATCTCCTCTGGGCAAGGCAGGATGCGCTTCGGGATCCCCCCAGGACCGCGCGGGATTCAAACCCACGACGGCTATGCCCAAGCACTCCGGCTGTGCAGACGTTGGGTGCCGCTGGGCCGGCATCGCTCAACGCTGACGCGCCTAGACCCCTACCGTCGCTTGGCTGGCCTCTTGAGTGCCTGGCCGCCCCGAGAAATTACCGGCGATGCCAAGAAGCCTCATGTGGACTCACCGGTAAAGACCGTCAGCACGCCGGTGTAGCCATATAACCGGTCGCGAGCGATTTCACCGCCGGCGAAGAATCCCACCAGCGGCACCTCCCCCAGCGCCTGCCGCAGGGTACGCAATTCGCCGTGACGCTCTCCGAAATGGGGGCCGCCCCGACCCGAACAACTGACGTAAAGCGCCCCCAGGGCCGTACCCGCGCCGCTTTCCAACTGGTCGCGGATTTCCGTGGCGATCCGCACCAGGTCTCCCCTGGCCGACTCGGGATTGCGGCTGCAGAAGGCCAAGCGGGTGCCATCAACAATGTGTTCCGCAACGGCAAGGACGCGATGTCGGGGATCGACGCCGATGAGATGGCGAACCTGGGTATCGCTCCCGAATTGACCAGGCCAGTGCGGCGTATCGTCAGCCCCTATCGAAAGGCCGACCAGGACGGGCCCCAGGGACTCGATCAGCTCGTCTCCATCCAAATCCGGATCGAGGTCCAAGTCGGAAAGCAGGGAGTCCAGCGCGGGCTGGTCGTCGAGCGTGAGCACATAGTTGTCCTGGGCTGATGTAATCCTTCGGACGGGACCGATGGGCTGACAACCTTGCGTCACCCGCGAAATCAATCCCACTTCGCCCGAGAAGAGGACGCCCGACAATCCACCGCTGAAGACGCCTTCGGCCAGATGCACCGGACTGCGCCGCGCCGACGAAAGACCGCCGAACAGATAGCCGGTCGCCGTATTGGCACTCAGTTCGCGAATCAAGTCCTGCAGTCCTGGAGTCGTCCCATCACTGTGCACGAGGGCCGTGTGGGCCGAAAAACCGGATTCCTGTCCTGCCAGCGGACGCCGGCCGGAAAAGAGCCGAAAAGTCTCTGGCGCCAGCGCTGCGAGCATGAGGACGATTCCGGGCTCGTCGAAGTACTCGATTCCGCTCGCGGCTACGCCGACGCCATCGGTGCCTACCCACTGAACGCCCGGAAAGACGCCGTGGAGTTCCTGCAGAATCGCTTCGGCAGCGCCGGCATGGTAGTCGGTGAAATAACACCACCCCAGAGTGTAGGGCGAGCCAATTCCAGCGCCACGGCCGATCAATTGCCGCCGACATTCGGCCAGGGCCACTCTCCAGTCAGCGTGACCGGCATGACCGTGAATGAACGCCGGAACGACCATCATCCAAATC
Organism: Rhodocyclaceae bacterium; assembly: GCA_035345935.1. Taxonomy (GTDB): domain Bacteria; phylum Pseudomonadota; class Gammaproteobacteria; order Burkholderiales; family Rhodocyclaceae; genus SSSZ01. The sequence goes on from DAORDK010000001.1 coordinate 65,404, forward strand.
CCATGAGCGCTCGAAGCTGCTGCGGGACCCCTAGCCTACCCCGCCGCCCTACCGAACGCGAGTCGCGCCGGATCCGGCTTTTCGAAACGTCTGCCCAACCGATACCCCGAGGACGCATGGGGCTCGATACCCGCGCCGAACTAAAGCAGAGCATCGGTCTTGGCGGCCATGATGAAATCGTTGGCGTGTAGTCCATTGATCTTGTGGGTCCACCAGGAAACGGTCACCCAGCCCCAGCCCAGACCCAGGTCCGGGTGATGTCCCTGACTCTCGGCGAGAGCACCGACGCGGTTGACGAAATCAAGCGCCGCTTTGAAATCGGGAAACCGGTACTGGCGCTCGAGTCGCCGTCCCTCTTCTAGGAGATTCCAGCCAGGGGTTTGGGCCAGATAAGCCTTTGCCTCGTCGAGCGTCAATGGGGGGATGCCTCCGCGGCAGGGAGTACAGGAAAGTTGGCAAAGATCATCGGACATGGCCGACCTCGCGAATGATGGGATTGGCGCAGCGCAAACGGCGCTGCACTGCTCATGAGACAAGCGGTCCGCCACGCTGTTCCCGCCGGACCCGTGGCCCGCTCGTCCTCAACTCTTTTTCCTGCACCGGGGAATCTCCTACAATCGTAGCTGACCGTGAGGAAAATCTGTAAGACCTGTACGACACGCTTCCGAAACGCCGCCGCGCGTGCCACCCTCCGTTGCGCCGCTCTCTAAGCCTCGTATGCGCTGGATCCGACGATTCTCCAGGGGTCACCTCAACCGACAAGAATACGGAGACAACCCATGCCCATGCACCGCCGCCACTTCCTTCATTCTCTCGCTGCCCTGCCGCTGACGGTCGCCCTGCCGACCCGCGCCGACGAGCAGTTCGATGCCATCCGCAAACGCGGCAGGCTCTCCATCGCCGTCTATAACGATTTCGCTCCTTACTCGGACGCGGAAAAGGGACTCGACGTCGAGCTGGGCAAAGCCCTCGCCCAGAAGCTCGGCCTCACCCCTTCGATCATCGGCTTCAAGGCTGGCGAAGACATGGGCGACGACCTCCGCAACATGGTTTGGAAAGGCCACTATCTGCGTGGAGATCCGGCCGACGTGATGATGCACGTCCCGGTAGACCCGCGTCTGGCGGAAGCCAACGACAAGGTGAAAATCTTCGGCCCTTATCACGTGGAAACCATCGCCATGGCCCGCATTGCCTCCCGTGCACCTGCCCCGGTCGGCTCCGCGGCGGTTGCGCTGGAGGTCTTTACCCGCGAAAAGATAGGCGTCGAGGGCGAAAGCATGCCGGATTCGTTCCTGATGGGTGTCCTGCGGGGCAGATTGCGGGACAACGTGGCCCACTTTCGTACTGTCGGGGAAGCCGTCCAGGCCATGCGCGAAGACAAGATCGCCGCAGTCATGGCCACCCGGGGCGAACTCGAGGGCGCGCTGGCGGGAGACAAGCGTTTCGTCCTGGACACGGTGGAAATGACCGAACTGACCATCCGTCGCTGGCCTCTGGGGCTGGCGGTCAAGGCTGACGCGACCGATTTGGCGGCGGCTCTCGAAGGCGCCCTGACGGAATTGAAGAACGACGGCTCCGTCGCGGCGCTCTTCAAGCGCTTCGGGGTCACCTATCTCGCGCCCTGAGCCGAGGTCCTCGGCAGCCAGAAGAGCCGCCCTGCGAATTTCCCGCCGACTCCGCCGACCTGACGACCAGGGAGCGGCGTGTCTGGTAAAATGCCGGCTTGTCTTGCCCGCTGTGCCTTTCACGACGGGCCCAATCCGGACTTACCCATGCTTTCGATAACCGATATCAAGGATTTCATCGATCTTGATGGCGAAACAGTGAATATCGTGGCCGGTGCCACAGGGCTTTCCGACGAGGAGTCCGTAGCCCTGGCCCGTCAGTTTCTGGCCTCGGAAGAGGGCCTGTTGATCCTGCACCATATGTATCGCGACCAGATCGCCGCGGTGGCGGACGATTTTCTGCCCGCCCGGGCCGAAACCCTACGGGCCGCCTACGCTTATTTCTCGCGCAAGTATCCGCTTCCTGCGTTGAAGTAGATCGGCTTGATCAGCCCGATTCCGGTTGTCCGGCGACCGGAACATCTTCAGCGCCCAATGCCCCCGCATCCCGCGCGAAGCCATGGGCTTTCCAGGCTTCCCAACCGCCGCGAATGGGCCGCACCGAAACGTATCCTTGTTTCTGCAGTTCCCGCGCCGCCTGAACCGCACCGGCGTCTTCCGGGCAAGCGCAGAGGGTCATGATGGGCGCGGTCTTCGGCCAATCCGCCACTGCATCCGGCAGATTGTCGTGGTTTGCAGCCCTCGCCCCGGGAATGGCTCCCTCTTCGAGCACCATACTCGCCCCCCGCAAGTCGAGGAGCAGCACGGGAAATCCCGCGGCCACGGCCGCATGGTACTCGTCGGGCGTCGCGTGCGGCATCGCCGCCAGGCGCTCGAAGCGGCTCTTCTGCCACCATTTCCAGCCGAACCAGCCCGCCAGCATTGCCGCCACGACGGCTAGAGCGAGAGGACCGTTGGCGCTGAGCACAGCCAAGACGCCCAGCACCTGATCGCGTAGCAACCAGCCGGCCAGAAGGGCGCTGCCTGCCCAGGCCGCGGCCCCTGCGGCCGCCGCAGAGATGAAGCCCAAGAGTCCCATGCGCAGGGTTCCCGCGATAGGCGGCGCCACCGTCGAAAACCCTGGAACGAATTTGGCCACGACGAGAGACCAGATTCCCCAGCGCAGAAAGCGCTCTTCGGTGCGGCTGACGCAGGATCCCGGATTGATGCTGAGGCGGCAGAGCCCCGCCAGGACGCGATAACCGAGGAGGCGCCCGACGACATACCACACCACGTCGGCAATGACCGAAGCGACAACCGCCACGCTCAGGAGTGCGGGAGCGGCGCCAGGCGTCGCCGCGAGGCTGCCGGCGATCATGAGCGTCGGCACCGCCGGAATGGGCAATCCCAGCTGCTGGAGCAAGACATTGACGAACACCACCCAGAGTGCGTTGTCCTGCAAGGCATTGGCAATCTGGGCGGCGTCCATGGGTTAGGCGGCCACGAGGGTCCCGTTCTGGTAATCGGCAATCGCCTGCTCGATTTCCTCCCGGGTATTCATCACGAAGGGACCGTACTGGACGACCGACTCCCCAAGCGGTTTTGCCGCCAGCAGAAGGAAGCCCGCCCCGTCGTCGCCGGCAGCTGCGACGAGTTCATCCCCCGGCGAAAGCACTCCGGCTTGATGCGCCTGCAACAGGCGGGCGTCGCGCGCTTCGCCAATCTGCAAGCTGCCGCGATAGGGGTAAATGAAAGCGGCGTGCTCCCGCGGCAACCCCTGTCGGAAAACAGCTCCGGCCTCGAGACGAACGTCAAAGAACCAGGGGTCGGTGGTCAGCCCCCGAACCGGTCCCTGGCGCTCGGCCCCGGCGCCGCGGAAATTGCCGGCGACGACGCGGACCTCCCCGTCAGGGAGCTGGGCGACGGGAATCTCTTCCGGTTGGACATCGCGATAGGCGGCGGCTTTCATCTTCTCCTTCGCGGGAAGATTGATCCAGAACTGGAATCCATGGACCCGACCCGCCACCTGTTGCGGCATTTCCGAATGGATGATGCCACGGCCGGCCGTCATCCACTGGGCGCCGCCGCCGCGCAGGTTCCCTTTGTTCCCCAGGTGATCCTCATGCAGGAAATGGCCTTCGAGCATGTAGGTCACCGTCTCGAAACCGCGGTGGGGATGGGCCGGGAACCCGGCAATGTAGTCGTCCGGATTGTCTGACGCGAATTCGTCGAGCATGAGGAAGGGATCGACGCGATGATGGGGCGTCTGCCCCAGACTGCGGCGCAGCCGGACGCCCGCCCCATCGGAGGCGGGAAGGGAAGGAATGACACGAAGTAGGGTACGGACTGACATGATGAGCTCCTTAGCCTCAGGCAGCGAGGCGTTCGACTTGTTCCCGAGCCTTTGCGAGAGCTGTGGACCGGGGTTCATCGCCCAGGGCGAGGCCCTCGGCATAGACGAATTCGACGTCGGCAATACCGATGAAGGCCAGGAAGTTGCGGATAAATGCCGTCTGGGTATCAAGGGGAGTTCCGGCATAGTGGCCGCCGCGAGTCGCCATGACGTAGGCCTTCTTGCCGCGCAACAACCCTTCCGGACCTTGGGCGGCATAGCGGAAGGTGACTCCTGCCCGGGCAATATGGTCAAAGTAGGCCTTCAGGGTCGACGGAACGCCGAAATTGTAGAGAGGCAATCCCAGCACGACGACGTCGGCCGCCTTCAGCTCCTCGATCAGAGCGTCGGAATAATCGACCACCGCTTGCTGTGCGACGGAGCGTTCGCCGGGCTTCGACAGGAAGGCAGAAAAGCGTTCGCCGTCCAGATGGGGTACCGGATCGGCGGCCAGATCACGCACCAGGACTTGCCCTTCCGGATTCCGGCTCTGCCACGCGGCAACGAAGCGATTGGCGAGTTGGCTCGATTGGCCTTCATTGGCAAACAGACTGGCGTTGATCTGAAGCAGCGTGGTCATGATTGATCTCCTGTAGTGGGGTACGGCCTCATTAAACGATTTACACGGTGAATTAAAAAGAACAAAATTTGATTGTTACCAATCTAATTTTCTAATGTTTATATGGAGACCCATGCTCCGCGGATCGACCTTGAGCAATGGCGCGCCCTAGTCGCCGTCGTCGATGGCCGAAGTTACGCTGCGGCTGCAGAACGCCTGAACAAGAGTCAATCGGCAGTCACCTACGCGGTGCAGAAAATCGAGGGGCTGCTGGGCGTCAAGGCTTTTGAAATCCAGGGCCGCAGGGCTGTCCTGACGCAAACCGGGAGAATGCTCTATCGACGTGCCGTGGCGCTGCTCGGGGAAGCATCCGAACTCGAGCGTTCAGCGCGCAAGCTTTCCGCGGGATGGGAGCCGGAAATCGGCCTGGCGGTGGAGATCCTGTTTCCCACTTGCCTCCTTCTAGACTGTCTGGCGGCTTTTGGCACCGAGAGCCCCGACACCCGGGTTGAGATTGTCGAGTCGGTCATCAGCGGTACGTCCGAAGCCCTGACCAAGGGCACGGTGGATCTGGCGATCACGCCCCGCATCCCGCCCGGCTTCCTCGGAACGCCATTGACGCGCCTGCGGATGCTCGCCGTCGCCAGCCCCGATCACCCCTTGCACCGATTGAACCGCCCCTTGGGCCTCGCCGACCTGAACCGCCACCGACACCTTCCCGTCCGCGACACCGGATCGGTCCGCCAGCGCACAGCCAGCATCGAAGTCGAACAGCGCTGGACCTTCAGCGCGTTGGCTTCGTCGATCGAAGCGGCCTGCAGGGGACACGGATTTGCCTGGTATCCGGAGGAGGCGATCAGGACCCACCTGATGTCCGGCCAGCTGCTACCCCTGCCCCTGCAGGGCTCTGAGGAGCGCTTTGTCGAGCTTTACCTGGTACTCGCCGATCCCGAGTTTGCAGGTCCGGGGGTTCGCCGCCTTGCCGAGCTGATCCGCGCGCGCGTGGAGCAATGTTGTCCGGTACAAACCCCGCCGGGCAACCCGGATTAGCCTCTCTGCGGGAACTCGCGCCTGCCGCCGGCACCGGACGAATCGGCCATTTTCATGTAGAATGCTGCACCTCGGCGCACACGGCCTTTCCCGGTTGTCCCGAACGCTCAACCCCCTTGAGCGCATTCGCCCAAACCGATTACCGCTCGCGCCACCTCCAGCTGTCCCGTCAGCGCCCTACCAAGAAGCGCTGCGCATTGCTCCAAGCGCACGGGAATCACTCTTTCCGCCCCGTGCGGAGCAAGCCGCCCCCCCAGCGGCGACCCATTGAAGGACCGTTCATGTCTTCCGCCGATAGCTTTGCCGATCTCGGCCTCTCCACCCCGATTCTCGAAGCCCTGACCGCCATCGGCTACGAGACTCCCTCGCCGATCCAGGCCCAGTGCATTCCCGTGCTGCTCGACCGTCGCGACCTCCTGGGCCAGGCCCAGACGGGAACCGGCAAGACCGCCGCCTTTGCCCTCCCGATCCTGGAAGGCATCGACATCAAACGCCCTGCGCCCCAGGCTCTGGTCCTGTGTCCCACCCGGGAACTGGCCATCCAGGTTGCCGAAGCCTTCCAGAGTTACGCCCACGGGCTGCCGGGTTTCCACGTCCTGCCCATCTACGGCGGTCAGAGCTACACCATCCAGTTGAAGCAACTGGCCCGCGGAGCCCACGTGATCGTCGGCACCCCCGGCCGCATCATGGATCACCTCGAGCGCAAGACCCTGAATCTCGACGCCCTGACGACCTTGGTCCTGGACGAGGCCGACGAAATGTTGCGCATGGGCTTCATCGACGATGTGGAGTGGATTCTCGACCACACTCCCGAGACGCACCAGACCGCCCTCTTCTCCGCCACCATGCCGGAACCGATCCGCCGGGTCGCCCAGAAATACCTGGTCGACCCGCGGGAAATCAAGATCAAGTCGGCCACCACCACCGTGGCGGCCATCCGCCAGGGCTACTGGCAGGTGAGCGGCCTGCACAAGCTCGATGCCCTGACGCGCATACTGGAAGTCGAGGAGGATTTCGACGCCGCCCTCATCTTCGTGCGCACCAAGACCGCCACCGTCGAACTTGCCGACAAGCTGGCCGCCCGCGGCTATGCCGCCGCCGCCCTGAACGGCGATCTCAATCAAGCGATGCGGGAACGGGTCATCGACCAGCTCAAGTCGGGCGGGCTGGACATCGTCATCGCCACCGACGTCGCGGCGCGCGGAATCGACGTCCCCCGCATTAGCCACGTCATCAACTACGACATCCCCTACGACACCGAAGCCTATGTCCATCGCATCGGCCGGACGGGCCGTGCCGGGCGGGCGGGCAATGCCATCCTCTTCGTGGCGCCGCGGGAAATGCGCATGCTGCGCGTCATCGAGCGGGCCACCCGCCAGCCCATCACGCCCCTGACCCTGCCCTCCCGCCAGGATGTCACCAACCGGCGAGTGGCCACCTTCAAGGAAAAGGTCGCCGAAGTCCTCAACGCCGAGGATTTGGAGTTTTTCGCCGATATCGTCGCCCAGATCGAAGAAGAGCAGAACGTAAGCGCCCATGAAATCGCTGCCGCCCTCGCCCGTCTGGCCCAGGAAGGGCGGCCGCTGCGCATCGCCGGCGAAGATCCGCCCCCCCGTCCCGCTCCGGATGCGAAGCCTGCCGGCGAGCGCTGGGCCGAAGACCGCACGGCCCGCCGCAGCCGGGAGTTCCCCCAACGCCAGGACCGTCCCCTCGCCCCGCCCGCCGAACGGGATGCGCAACCCCGTGAGGGGCGTTCCCCCAAGGAAGGCCACCCGCCCAGAGAGAATCGCACCGATTGGGAAGACCGTCCGTCGCGACCGGAACGTCCGCGCCGGGAAACCGAGGGCGACATGGTGCGCTACCGCATTGACGTGGGCCGCGACCACGGCGCCCAGGTCAAGGATATCGTCGGTGCCATCGCCAACGAAGCCGGAATCGAAAGCCGCTTCATCGGCCGCATCGCCCTCTACGACGAGAGCAGCACCGTCGAGCTACCCGCCGGCATGCCCAAGGAAGTCGCCAATCTTCTCAAGCGGACCCGGGTCAAGGGCGTTCCGATCAATCTTCGCCCCGACACCGGGCGCGAAGGCGGGTGGAACCGTCCGGTCGGCAAGCCGGGCAAGGTTGCCGGCGAGGCGGGAGCGGGATTCAAGCCGCGTCGTCCACGCACGCCTTGAGTTGCTCGGGGACGATGAAAGCGCTCCTCAAGCTTCTCGGCACGCTGGCGGCGATTGCGGTTTTCGGCGTTGCCGGACTGGTCGGCTATGGCATTCACGCCAACCAGAGAGCCGCCGACGATGCCGCCAATTTTTGCGGCGAGGTCGCCATCGGCGCCGATCCGACTCCGGCACTGGCTCGGGCCGAGGCAGCCGGAATTCGCCACATCGCCCACCGTGAACCCCCCGGTCACGATTTCTACTTTCCCGGCTGGGTGTTCAATGCCGCTGTCTGCCAACTCAGCCTGGTCGATGGCCGCGTCTCCGCCATCGCCACCCGCAGCGAAGGCGACTGACCCCGCCGCGATTCTTGACGCAATCGGCCTTGGAAATCGTCCCCGCCCTCGTCCTTATGGCGGCCGCCGCGGCCTTCATCGGCCTGGGCCTGTTCATCGGGATCCGGCTGTTTCGGAGGCGCCACGAGCGACTTGCGATACCGCTTTCCCCACCCGGGCCGAAATTCGAAACCCTGAGTGCGGCGACCGATCCAAAGCCCGAAGCGAGACTGGAACTATCCCTCGGACATCTGGCCTGGTGGAAGCCCTCCTCCTGGGCACTCGGTCTTGGCTTCGGATCCTGGCTGCTGCTCACCGATCCTGAGGCTTTGGGCACCGCCTGGATCTCCTGGCCAGCGGCGTTGGGCCTTGCCCTGGCCGCCCCCATTGCCGCTCGCAATGCTTGGCTGGGCGGGCGCTCCCGGCTGATTGCCTCGTCGGCCGGGGTCACGCTGTGTCGCGGCCGGCAGGAAACCACCTGGTCCTGGTCCGCGATTCGCGCGGTCCGCCTGATGACCTATTGGCGACGGGGAAAGGAGTCGCTGGCGACCAATGCGTCCACGGTCTCGTACATCGAGCGGACCACCCTGCAGTTTCTTGATGCCAAGAGCGCCGTACTCCTCGAAGTGGATGAGCCGCTTCGACCTGCTGCCGCGTACGCCGTATTCCTGGCGACCGTTCCTGTCTGGTGCGGTGCGGCAGTCACTCGGCAGTTGTAACCCAGCCTCGTCTACGCCGGCCGACTCGCACCTCAATAGGCGTTGAGGCTACCGTTCAGATAGCGCACCCGATCACCCTGGCGCCAATACGGCTGAGATTCCTGATTGAAGACCCGGACGCTGCCATCCTCGAAACGGACCGTCGTCTCAAAGATGACATGGCTGCGCTGGGACTTTTCGATCTGGTGGCCGGCCACTGCGCCGCCAACGGCGCCGATCACCGTGGCAGCCTTGCGGCCGCCGCCCTTACCCACCTGATTGCCGAGCACGCCGCCGAGGACGCCACCGGCCACGGCGCCGAGCCCGGAAGCTTCCCCCTGCTGATTGACCTGGCGCACCGCCTGAACGACGCCGCACTCGCGGCATAGGGACGGCGGCGTTCCCGGCAGGGGCTGGGGCTGCCCGTAGCCATAGGCCGGATTGGCCGGGGGAGGAGACTGCCTGGCCTGCTGCTCGGCCTCCGCCATGCGCTGGCGCTCCCGCTCCCGCTCGCGGCTGCGCTGCCGTTCCTGGCGCCGTTCCTCTTCGGATTCTCGGCGCTCCGTTTCGAGCCGCGCCTGGAGCTCCCGCTCGCGGTTTTCCGCCTGTTCCTTTTCCGCCGCCAAGCGCTGGGCTTCTTCCTCCGCCCGCCGCTTCTCCTCCTGCAGGCGCCTTTCGTTTTCCCGTGCCTGTTCCTCGGCAATCCGCCGCTGTTCCAGAACGATCTGCTGCTGCTCGGCGGCCAAGCGCTGCTGTTCCTGGTACTGCCACGCACCCACGCCGCCGAGCGCCAGTACCAGGACGGCGGCCCCGGCGCCCAGGCCCCATTTGGCCGCGCTCCCTCCGGCGGCTGCCGCCGCCAGGGGCACGGCCATTCCGGTCAGCGCGGCCCCCGCGGAGGGCAAGACTTCGGCTAAGGGCCGCCACTCTGCCATACCCTCCCGCCAGGCCAGGTCCGAAGACTTGAGGCTGCCGCCTGCCAGCATCTGCCGTATCTGGTCGGCGGTGAATGGGCCGGTTTGCTGACCATTGCTGGCAACGAAGAGTGGGGGGCTCATGGTTGGCGGAAAAGTTGAGAAGAAAGCGATTTTAACTCTGGTCCATCGGGGGAACCATTTTCCAGGAAGCCCCTCTGTTTCATGAAACGCTAAAATAGTCCGACGCCCTCCTGGAGAAAACCATGCGTCCAACCATCGCCTCGCTGACAATATTCGCCGCCGCCACCTCTTTCCTGGCGCTCCCGGCCACCGCCTGGGAGCTGAGCGGCACCCGCACGATTGCCCTGCACACCCGCGAGGGTCAGGCAATTCCGCTGGGCACGGTCAGCTTCAAACCCGCGCAAGGGCGGGTGGCTTTCGAGCTGCACCTGGACCATGCCCGGTTCAAGGATTATTTCCTGTCGATGAAGGAATTCAAGTGCCTGGAGGGCACCAACGAACTCCAGTGTCACGTGCCCTATCCTTATCCGAATCCGGGCACGATCACCCCCAGCGACCTGCGCTGGCTGGAGCATTCCCTGCTCTTTCTGTTCAAGGCGCCCAAGGAGTTCGGCGCCAAGCTCTGGAACGGACTCTACTACCGCATGCAGATCACCGACCGCGGGATCGTCGGCACCCCGCAATCCGTTGACCTCAACGCCATCGGCGCACCGCCCGCCGATCCGTCGATCCCCCCGTACGGACCGAGCGATCGTACCGATATCGTTCCCGAAACCCGCTGGTTCTCCCGACTGACCATCGAATAGGACTACGCCCTGCCCATCAGGCCTCGGGAAGCGTTTCCCGGTAGAGGGCTCGGCTGGCGTAGGCCAACCAGGGAAGCGTGAGCGGAAAGAGGGGAAGCAGCAGAATACTGCCCATGAGCAGAGCGGCGAGCATGATTCCCCAAAGGATCGCGACAGGGAAGTTCCCGAGCACGATCCGCACGCTCGTGGCCACGGCCCCCACCAGACCTGCCCGCCGTTCACAAAGTAGCGGTACGGAAAAGGCCGCCACTGCGTAGAGGAGGAGCGCAAAGACCGCTCCCGAAACGATTCCCCATTGCAGGAAGCCGGCCACGTTCGCCGCCGTCGGAATCAGATCGGTGAGCCACACAGGCACCCCGCCGACCATATAGCTGTAAAGGGTGGCCACATCGGTCACAAAAATCATGAACAGCAGTGCGCAGACCAGGGCCACGACCCAAAGGCCGGCATCCGCTCGCCGGAATCCGGCAACAACCGATCCCAGCCCGGGCCGCTCACCTGCTTCCCTTGCTGCCGCAATACCGAAAAAGCCGGCCAGCACCGCAGGGCCCACCAACATGAAGGCTCCGGCCGCAGCGATCACCAGAGGGGCGAGGCCCAGGCCAAGGAGGCTGCCGAGTATCGCCACCCCGATCAAGGTGAAAACGCCGGCATAGGCGATGCTGATCGCCCGGGTGGCATTGGCAACCTGCCATCCGGAAGCCAGGGCGCCGATCAGGCGGGCCCGGGAGAGAGGAATAATGGTCATCGGCGTCTTGCTCAGGAAAATCCTGCTAGTCGATCACGTTCCGGCGATCACCGCCCTAATCCGGATCAAATTTTGGCTTCCGCTGTCAGACGACGACCAAGGTCTGCCTTCCAATCCAGGTTTTTCCGGGAGCCAGGACCACCGGGCGAACCGCAACGGCGGCCTCGACGCAAAGCATGTGGCGCCAGCTATCCACCGTCATATCCGGCATGGCCGCGCATTTCTCCGTCCAGGGATTCCACACCACCACATCCGGAAAACCTTCGCCGTGGACGCCCAGGCTCAGGTTCCCCGCCCGCAGGAGCAGCGGCCGGGAAACACCTTCGTAAATACGATCGATTTCCCGGTCGAAACTGAGCTCCACCCCGGTATCGCGCCGCACTTCGTTGGTCAGACAGTCGGCGTATTCTGTCCCCCGCAGCCCTTCCAGGGTCACATCCTCGACCTGGACCACCCGCAAATAGGAATGGAGGGCGGCGGTAAAGGCCCAGGTGCTCTCTCCGGTATTCTGGACTGCAAGTTCGACGTCCAGGCGGTCCGCTTCCAGGAGAACCGTGAGTTCAACCCGGAAGGCATGCGGCCACAGGGCATGGCTCACCGGGTCATCCGAGCACACCAAGGTCGCCAGCGCGAAATCGTCGGCGTGGCGGGTCTCGAGGATATCCCACCGGCGGGTTCGCGCGAAACCGTGCTTGGGCAATGGACCGCGTCCCGCAAACTGGGGAAAACAGACCGGAATCCCCCCGCGAATGGGAGTATCGCCATCGAAGGCAGCTCTGGGAGAAAGGAAGAGGCGCTCGCGGCCATCCCCCGTAATCCAGGACAACACCTGACCGCCGTGGCGGGCGATCACCGCACTCGCGCCCCGAGGTCCCGCGAGGCGAATCGCCTCCAGACCGTGGAACTCCATCGTCTCAATTCGCGTCATGATCGACCGTTTTCTCAGGCACACCCTCCGTCACCATCCGTGGCCGCAGGTAAAGCATCTCGACTTCGTGGCCAAGCAGGGTCAGCGAGCCAGTGCGCCGGTTGTCGCCGGTATCGCTGTACTCGAATCCGTAGGTGCGTCGCAATTGGAGCCGCCCTTCGGCGTCACGCCCCCATCGCAGACTGCGAATAGCTACGGTATCATCGAGCAGCAACATGTTCTCGGCATGACAAGCCCGCCGTGCAAAAGCCACCGCCGCCTCGCGGGCCTTGAGACTGTCGAGCCATAACCAGACCCCGGCCGCGATCAGCACCAGGGCAAATAATTCAGATAAATCCATGCCTTACCAATCGGGCGCGGATGATAAATTCGCCACACTCCATCTGCCGGCCCTCACCGATAATGAACTCAAACCAAACCCCAACCATCCCCAGGGAGACAAGCTTGCAGTTTTTGCGCGACATTCTGCCATTTGGCAGAGCGGTCTCCGAGGACAAGGCCGTCGCCGAAGTGCGCGCCGCCATGGATGGCCTCTCCGCGCTGAACCCCCAGCCCGCGGCAGTGGCACTGGCCGGCGAGATCATCCCGGGAATCGCTCGCCATGGCAATCTCCACATGCGCCTCAAGCTCCTCGAAGAGGCCAGGACAGTCGCAGAACGTCCCCTGACGGAGATCGAAGCCCGCCTCGAGAACGCCCCCCTGCCCCTCGGCTCGGCGGCCACCGCGCTCGCCCTGGTGGCGGACAACGTGTTGAAGGCGCTGGCCGCCGCCTATTCCGGCATCGCGCTCGGCATCGAGCGACGCCGGGTCGATTCCGGCCTGGCGCGCCTGCAGGCCGCTGCCGTGCGCCACGCCTGCCAGACCATCTGTCGCCGCCAGAACCTGGCCTACCGGGCTTACGCCGTCCCTTCGGCATCGTCCTGGCAGATGTTGCACAAGCTCTTCCGTGTGGCCCGCAATCGTCGTGTCACAAGCCGAAACGGCGGCGAAGCCCCCATCGACCACCTCTATGCGGGCGCACTGCTGCTGGCGGCCATCGACCCCACCAAATTTCCCCGCGGTACCTTGAATGCCCTGAACAAAGCCGTCGATGCGCTCGCTCCCCTGGGCAGCATTGCGGAAGCCGATGCCGATTTCCATATTCCCAAGTCCGCCGCGGGCCAATTCGTCATCCGGGGCGATGACGGCACTCCGGGCCACCCCCTGCTGCGCACCCAGCTCGCGACCTCCCTCGGCGGCTGTCTCATCGTCGATTTCAGACCGGTCTTGGCCATGCTCGATCGCCATCTTCGCAAGCTGCCCGACGAAGCGCCCTGCATCCCGCTCGAGCTTCCGGACGCTTTCGTGCAGGCCATGCGCACCGCCCTCGGCAGCCACGCCGCCCGCCGCTATTCCCGCACCCGCTTCAAGCCGCGGGCCGATTTGGCGGCGGGGATAGACGCCGTGATCGACTTTCTCAACGGCCGCGCCCTCACCCGCCGGAGTACCGACCCTGGCCGCGAGGAGCGCCACTGGCCCGTCGCCCTGAGCGAATGGTCGCTGCTGGACGAAAGTCCCGAAGGCTTCGGCATTCGCTACCTGAAGGGCGAAAAATCGCGCATCGAGGCCGGCGAGGTCGTGGCGCTCCAACCCCGGGAGAACAGCAAGCTGCACATCTGCATGGTCCGCCGCATCACCAGCACCGAGCACCACCGCCTCGAACTCGGGCTGCAGGAACTCTCCGGTTTCGGCGTCGTGATCGACATCCCCCAGGCCGTCGCCAACTATGTCGAACAGGCGATCGTCATACCACGGCTACCAGGACACGCCAACGCCACAGGGATCCTCGCGCGTCCCGGCAGCGTCAAGTGCGGCCAGAGAGTCAGCTTCCGCGACGCCGAGCGTCAGTTGCGCTACACCGTCGGCGCATCCCTGGAGCGTCATCCCCGGGTCGAACTTTACGCCCTGGAGCCTCTGGCCGGGTAAAATCCCGGCCCATGCTCAGCTATCGCCACAGTTTCCACGCCGGCAACCACGCCGACGTCCTCAAGCATCTCGTCCTCCTCCGCCTCCTCGCCCACCTCAATCGCAAGGACGGGGCCTACTGGGTTATCGACACCCATGCCGGCTCGGGCCGCTACGATCTCACCGGTCCCCAAGCGCAAAAATTGGGCGAATTCCGTGAGGGTATCGGCCGCCTGTGGACGCGGGAGGACCTCCCGGCCCCGCTGGCCGAGTACGTGGCCCGGGTCCGCGACCTCAACCCCGACGGGCGTCTAGCCCACTACCCAGGTTCCCCCTGGTTGGCCTGGAAAGCCCTGCGCAGCCAGGATCGGCTACGCCTTTTCGAACTCCACAGCAGCGACTCGCGTCTTCTCCAGGACTGCTTCCGGGAAGCAGGGCGCCAAGTGACCGTCACCGCGGGCGACGGGATTGCCGGCTTGAAGGCGCTCCTCCCTCCCCCGCCGCGCCGGGGCCTGGTCCTCATCGATCCCTCCTACGAGACCCGCGAAGATTACGGCGCCGTCGTCAAAGCCTTGCGGGACAGCCAGCAGCGCTTCGCCACCGGCACCTATGCCCTCTGGTACCCTCTCCTCGCCCGGAGCGAGTCCCGGGAGTTGCCGCGCCGCTTGCGCAAGTTGCCGCTACGCAGCTGGCTCGACGTCAGCCTGACGGTCGCGGCGCCCCGCTCGGATGGCCTGGGAATGCAGGGGAGCGGCGTGTTCGTGATCAATCCGCCCTGGACTCTGGAAGCCGAATTGCGCGAATGCCTGCCGCTCCTGGCCGCGGTTCTCGGTCAGGATGGCGCCGGGCGCTACAATCTGGAGCGCTGGGAGGCCGAGACGGCATGATTCGCCCTGCCGCAGCTTCCTCCGGCAGCCCAGTCGCCTCGCGCAGGGTGCCGCGCCGCGGCAATTCTTTCGCCGCCCCCCGGACTCTCGTCGTGGCGACCTGTCTGATGGCCTCGGCCGCCGTCGAGGCCCAGTTCGAAAGCTCGCCCGGCAGGGCGGACGAACTCCCCGCCTCGGCGATCCACGTCCAAGAGCCCGCCGCCGACGAGGTCGCGGTGGTCATCAATGCCAACGCCACTTTCGGCAACCACGCCGGAATCTTCGTCGGCCCACGGCTCAGCGATCCGGCCGGCAGCTACGCCGCGACCCGCCGCCGGATTGCGGGCTGGGTCCAAGGACTCGCCGACTACGTCCGCTACCAGACCACCGACGGACCCCGCATCCGGATCTACCGTTTCCGGCTCGATCCGGATTCCCTCGCCGCCCTCGCTTCGCGTCTGCCGGAAGCCGACCGGGCGGCCCCCCTTTACTGTGCCACGGCAGTCCAGAACGCGATTGCCGGCATCGGCCCCTTCGTCGGTATCCCATCCGCTGGCTGGACCAGTCCCGCCAGTGTGGCCCGGCTCCTGGACCGCCTCCTCACCCGCCTCCCTGATGGCGGATACTGCCAATTGCCCGACGGTACGCGCTGCGCGACCGAGCAGTGAGGCGGAGGACTGCGCCGGCTGCCGGGCTCCGCAATGGGAGAAAGGATCATCTCCGCCCGGACCGTCCGCCCGCAAGCAAAGCAAGGGATGAGGCGGCGTGCTGTCCGCGTCGTCGCGATCCAGACGACTAACCCAAGCGGTCGTATTTGTCGCTGCGGCCGCGGCTCTTGTCCACCGGGTATTTCTCTGCGTTCTTGACCAGTTTCCGGCGGGCCGCCTCGAGCAGATCGATGCCGGCCAGATCGGCGATGAGCAGCAGATAGAGCAGGATGTCGGCGCATTCGTCGCGCAAGGCCTCGGCCCCCGCCGGGTCGCCCGGCAAGGCCTCGATCTCGGGGTCGAGCTTCCATTGGGTCAGTTCGAGCAGCTCGGCAGCCTCCAGATTGAGGGAGACAATGAGACTGCGCAGCGTATGGAACTGGCGCCAGTCGCGTTCGTCGCGAAAGGCCAGCAGGGCCTGCTGCAGCGCATCGAGTTCGCTCAATTACAATCTCCGCCTGGACCTCAAGGAGCCTGCATCATGCCCATTTTCCGCATCGACGAGAAGTCGCCCTGCATCGACCCCAGCGCCTGGGTCGCCCCCAACGCCACGATCATCGGCGACGTGCGCCTGGCCGCCGGGGCCTCGGTCTGGTGGAACGCCGTCCTGCGCGGGGACAACGACCCCATTTCCATCGGCGAGAACACTAACATCCAGGACGGCTCGGTCCTCCACACCGACGAGGGCGTACCCCTCCACCTGGGCCGCGACGTCACCGTCGGTCATCTGGTGATGCTCCACGGGTGTACCGTGGGCGATGGCAGCCTGATCGGCATCGGCTCCATCGTCCTCAATCGGGCGGTCATCGGGCAGGGCTCCATCGTCGGAGCCAATACCCTGATTCCTGAAGGGAAGACCTATCCCGACCGGGTGCTCATCGTGGGCTCCCCGGGCAAGGTCATCCGCAGCTTGACCGACGAAGAAGTCTTGCGCCTGAGGGCTTCCGCGACCCACTACGTCGGCAACGCCGGTCGCTACCGGGATCGCCTGATCCCCCTCTGAGCGGGCCATAGAAGCGCCTTGTCATTTGGCTGCGGATTGCGCATAGTTCGCCCTTTTTTCGCTCCGCCCCCCGCATGCTCCCCCCCATCGAACACCGCATCGCCCTCGAACTCGGGGTGCGCCCCACCCAGGTCGTCGCCGCCATCGCCCTCCTCGACGAGGGCGCCACGGTGCCCTTCATCGCCCGTTACCGCAAGGAAGCCACCGGCGAACTGGACGATACCCAGCTGCGCAATCTGGAAGAGCGCCTCCACTACCTCCGCGAGCTGGAGGAACGCCGCGCTGCCATCGTCGCCAGCATAGCCGAACAAGGCAAGCTGACGCCGGAACTGAAGGCCGAGATCGACGACGCCGAAACGAAGCAGCGCCTGGAAGACCTCTATCTGCCCTACAAGCAGAAGCGCCGTACCAAGGCACAGATCGCCCGGGAAGCCGGCATCGAGCCCTTGGCCTTCGCCTTGCTGGACAATCACGCGCTCGAGCCGGAGGCCGAGGCTGAAAAATACCTCAATGCCGATGCCGGTTTCGCCGACGCCAAGGCCGTCCTCGACGGCGCCCGGCAGATCCTGATGGAAAAATTCGCCGAAGACGCCGAACTCCTCGGCCAACTGCGGGAATACCTGAATGACCACGGATTCGTGAAATCCAAGGTCGTAGAGGGCAAGGAAGCCGAGGGGGCCAAATTCCGCGACTGGTTCGACTTCGCCGAACCCATCGCCGCAATGCCCTCCCACCGGGCGCTCGCCCTGCTGCGCGGGCGCAACGAGGGCTTCCTGGCGATCAGTCTGGTGCTGGATTGCGAACTCCAGGAAGACATGCCGCGCAACGCCCAGAACCCCTGCGAGCAGCGCATCGCCGCCCGCTTCGGCATCCGCGACCAGGGCCGCCCGGCCGACAAATGGCTAGGCGATACCGTGCGCTGGACCTGGAAGGTCAAGGTTTATACCCACCTGGAACTCGAATTGATGAACGCCCTGCGGGAAAGGGCGGAGGAAGAAGCCATCCGCGTCTTTGCCCGCAATCTCAAGGACCTCCTGCTCGCCGCCCCGGCCGGCCAGCACGCCACCATGGGCATCGACCCGGGTATCCGCACCGGCTGCAAGATCGCGGTCGTTGACGCCACCGGCAAGCTCCTCGACACGGCCACCATCTATCCCCACGAACCGCGCTGCGACTGGGATGGTTCCCTGGCCACCATCGCCCGCCTGGCGGCCAAGCATGGGGTCAGTCTGGTGGCCATCGGCAACGGCACCGCCAGCCGGGAGACCGACAAGCTGGTCGCCGAGGTGATGAAGCGCTATCCCGAGGCGCGCCTGACCAAGATCGTGGTGTCGGAGGCCGGCGCCTCGGTCTATTCGGCGTCCGAATTCGCCGCCAAGGAGTTTCCCGAACTGGACGTCTCGCTGCGCGGCGCCGTCTCGATTGCCCGCCGCCTGCAGGACCCCCTGGCCGAACTGGTCAAGATCGAGCCCAAATCCATCGGCGTCGGTCAGTACCAGCACGACGTCTCGCAAACCAAGCTGGCGCGCAGCCTCGATGCGGTGGTGGAGGATTGCGTCAATGCCGTCGGCGTCGATGTCAATACGGCCTCAATTCCGCTGCTGACCCGCATCTCGGGCCTCAACGCCGGGCTGGCCGCCAACATCGTAGGCTATCGGGATGCCCATGGCGCCTTCAGAACCCGGGAGGAATTGAGGAAGGTGCCTCGCCTGGGCGACAAGACCTTTGAGCAGGCGGCCGGTTTCCTGCGCATTCCCAACGGCGACAACCCCCTCGATGCCTCTGCCGTCCACCCGGAAGCCTATCCCCTGGTGGAAAGGATCGTCGTGGATCTCAAGAAGCCGATCGGGGAGATCATCGGCAACCCGTTGGCCCAGCGTCTCAGCGCGCAGAAATACGCCGACGGGCGCTTCGGCATCTACACCGTCCAGGACATCATCCGCGAGCTGGAAAAGCCCGGCCGGGATCCGCGACCCGAATTCAAGACCGCCACTTTCGCCGACGGCATCGAGGCCATGAAGGACCTCAAGCCGGGCATGATCCTGGAAGGGGTGGTGACCAACGTCGCGGCCTTTGGCGCCTTCGTGGACATCGGCGTACACCAGGATGGCCTGGTCCATGTCTCCGCCCTCTCCGAAAAATTCGTCAAGGATCCCCACACGGTGGTCAAGGCGGGCCAGGTGGTCAAGGTCAAGGTCCTGGAAGTGGACTTGCCGCGCCAACGGATTTCCCTGACCATGCGCATGTCAGACGAACCTTCAAAAGCCCGGCGCACCGAGACGGATTCCGGAGTCCGGGGCGCCTACGGGGCCGGTCGACCGGCCCCACGCCAGAACACTCCTCCCCCCGCCAGCGGTGCCATGGCAGCCGCCTTCGCAAAATTGAGAAAGTGACATGATCCAGGTCTTCGGCATCAAGAACTGCGACACCATGAAAAAGGCCTTCACGTGGCTGGAGACGCAGCAACTCGCTTACGAATTCATCGACTACAAGAAAGCCGGGATCGCCGAGAGCCATCTGCCCGACTGGAATCGGCGGGTGGGGTGGAAGACCCTGCTCAACACCCGCGGGCTGATGTGGAAGAAACTCACCGACGGCGAGCGCGCCGATGTGGACGAAGCCAAGGCGCTGATCCTCATGTCCCGCTACCCTGCCCTGATCAAGCGCCCGGTACTCGATACCGGACAAATCCTTCTCGTCGGCTTCGATCCGGAAACCTACGCCAAGACGGTCAAATGACCGATAGCGTCCGGCGCTTTCTCTTCGAATCCCTCGACATCCGGGGCGCGTTCGTCCAAATGGACCAGAGCTGGCGGCAGATGCAGGCCGGCCGGGACTATCCGACTCCGGTCTGCGGCTTGCTGGGCGAACTGGCCGCCGTCACCGCGCTGATCGCCGCCCAGCTGAAACAGCCGGGTCGGATCACCCTTCAGTTGCGGGGCGCAGGGCCGATCCGACTACTGGTGGTCGATTGCGACGACGAATTGCGACTGCGCGGCATGGCCCATTGCCCGGAGGTTGTCCTGCCCGATTCCGCTCCCTTCCTCCTGGGGGCCGGACAGGGCGGCCAACTGATGATGAGCCTGGACCTCCCGACGGCGCAGCAACCGTACCAGAGCTTCGTCCCCCTCGTGGGCCAGACCATCGCCGAAATCTTCCAGCACTTCCTGGAGCAGTCCGAACAACAGCCGTCACGCCTCTTTCTCGCCGCCACCGAGGAGGGGGCCGCCTGCCTTTTCCTCCAGAAGCTGCCGGACGCCGACCACCGCGATCCCGACGGCTGGACGCGCCTCTGCCACTTGGCCTCGACGGTGAAGCCCCTGGAACTCCTCGCCCTCGACGCAAAGACACTCTTGAACCGCCTGTTCCACGAAGACATGGGTGACTCCTTCCGGCTCTACGACCCCGTCCCCGTCAGCTACCACTGCCCGGAGGACTGGGAGAAAGTACGCCGCGTCATCCGCAGCCTGGGGCGCGACGAGGCAGAAGCCCTGGTGCGGGAGCGCGGCTCCATCGTCCTGCGGGACGATCTGTGCAATCGGGAGTACCGTTTCGGCCCCGAGGAAGTCGCCGCTCTGTTCGATCCGGGCGAAACCCCGACCCTCCACTAAGTCCGACATGGCCACCCTCGACCACGCCATCCTCTCCCGCCAGGTCGAGCTGCTCTACCGCAATACCGCCCTAGGGCAAGCGATTTCCCTCTTCAACGGCACGCTGCTCGCCTTGCTCTGGCGTGAGAGCGTCGGCATCACGACCACCCTGGCCTGGTGGCTGATCATGGCCTCCGTCGCGGGTGCCCGGGTCGTTCTGGCCCGTCGCTATCGCCATCAGGCGGCGGAGAGCCAGTCCGCCACCCCCTGGCTCAAAGCCCTCCTGCTGGGTGCGGCGACTTCCGGCCTGGTTTGGGCCTTCGGCGGTTGGCTGTTCATGGCCGGCGACGACGACTTGCGGCTCTTTTTTACCGCCTTCCTGATGGCCGGCATGACCGCCGGCGCGGTACCCTTCCTGGGCGCTCATCGGGTCGCCTTCCGCGTCTACGCCTGGCCTATCATCCTGACGACACTCTTCTGCGGCCTGGGAACCGACATGCTGCACCTGTCCTTCTCCCTCATGGCAGCAGCCTTTCTGTTCGGCGTGACGCGGAGTGCCGATCACTTCCACGATGCTTTCCAGGAAACGCTGCGCCTGGAGCAGGAGAAGGATAGGCTCCTGACCGATCTCACCACCGCCAAGGTCCGTGCCGAGGCGTCGGCCCACGCAAAGGCCCGTTTTCTCGCCAGCATCAGCCATGAGTTGCGCACTCCCATGAACGGCATCATGGGCATGGCCGATCTGCTCGCCGGCGAGAACCTGAGTCCGGAACAGCGCGAGCTGCTTCTTCCCCTGCGGGAATCCGCCGACGAATTGTTGGGCAAGATCGAGAACATGATCGAGTTGTCCGAGCTTGAGGTGGGGCAGATTCAGCTCCACGAGGCAGCTTTCAGCCTCGCCGAGCTACTGCCTGCCATCCTCGGCGACCTGGAACGCAGGGCCATAGCCAAAGGACTGCGCTTCTCCATGGACGCCGCCCCGGATTTGCCCGAAATCGTGGTCGGCGATCTGGGCAAGCTGCGCAAGATTCTCCTGCATGTGGTCGATAACGCAGTGAAATTCACACCCCAGGGCGAGGTGCAGGTCACCGTCCACCGCGAGACGGAAGGGGGAAGGACGTCGTCGCTGGTGATCGTGGTTCGCGATTCCGGGCCCGGTATTCCCTTGGCCGAGCAAGGCCACTTGTTCGAAATCTTCACTCCCGGCAACAGCGAGGGCACCCATCGCCATGGCGGTACCGGCATTGGACTGCCCATCGCCCACCGGCTTTGCGAAGCGATGGGGGGAACCCTCCGCTTGGAAAGCGCTTCCGGGCATGGAACCACGGTGCGCCTGCAATTGCCTTTCCTCTTCCCCGATGCGTTGTGAAGGATTGCGCAAGCACGCAGCCCGGGGCTAAAAGAACCGCCAGGGCCTCGCGGCAGCCTGGCGAAGCGCGACCGCCGGCTCAGCCCGTATCAGACGACTTTGCCGGGATTCATCACCCCGCGGGGATCGAGGGCGGCCTTGACCGCCCGCATCAGGGCCAGCTCAATGGAGCTCTTGTAGCGCCGGATTTCGTCGCGCTTCAGTTGCCCGATTCCGTGCTCGGCGGAAATCGAGCCGTCCAGCCCGTGTACGATGTCGTGGACCAGCCGGTGGACCTCGCCCTGACGGTCGATGAGCTCCGCATTGCGGGCGGGATCGGGGCGGGATACGTTGTAGTGGAGGTTGCCGTCGCCGACATGGCCGAAAGCGATGATGCGCACCCCGGGAAAGGCTTGGACCAAGGCCGAATCCGCCCGGGCGAGGAAATCCGGAATCGCCGAGACGGGGACCGAAATGTCATGCTTGACGCTGATTCCCTCGATTTTCTGCGCCTCCGAAAGCGACTCCCGCAGGTGCCAAAGACTGCGCGACTGGCTGGATGACTGGGCGAGGACCGCATCGGCGGCGATACCCTTGGCGATTGCGTCGCCCAGCCAGTATTCCAGGTCGGAATCGAGAGTCGCCTGACCGCAGCCCGCCGCAAGCTCGCACAGGACATACCAAGCGGAGACCGCCGTGGGTCGGCGGGTTCCGGGGATATGGCGCAGCGCCAGGTCCAGGGCGCCCTCGGAAACCAGTTCGAAGGCGGTCAGGCGGGCGTCGAAGGCGCTCTGCGCGCTGGCGAGCAGGGCCAGCGCCGCGGCCGGGTCGGCAACGTTGATCCAGGCGGTGGCCTGGGCGACCGGCAGAGGGAAAAGCTTGAGCGAAGCCGCGGTGATGATGCCGAGCGTTCCTTCCGAGCCGATGAAAAGCTGCTTCAGATCGTAGCCGGTGTTGTCCTTGCGCAGGGCGCGCAGGCCGTTCCAGAGACTGCCGTCGGGAAGCACCGCTTCGAGGCCGAGAACCAGATCCCGGGTGGTCCCGTAGCGCAGAACATGGACGCCGCCGGCATTGGTGGCCAGGTTGCCGCCGATC
>DAORDK010000002.1:0-73428 GCA_035345935.1 Rhodocyclaceae bacterium
AAGGGGAAGGCACGCTGATCACTGTTGAGGAAGACAAGCAAATGGAACAACCGATTATTTCCGGCATCGCTTTCAACCGCGATGAAGCCAAGCTCACCATCCTGGGCGTCCCCGACAAACCCGGCGTCGCCTACCAGGTTCTGGGCGCCATCGCCGACGCCAACATCGACGTGGACATGATTATCCAGAACGTCGGCCACGACGGCTCCAACGACCTCTCCTTCACCGTGAACCGCGGGGAATACCAGAAGGCCATGGGCATTCTGGAAGGCGTCAAACAGAAGCTGGGTGCCCGGGAAATCACCGGCGACAACAAGATCTGCAAGGTTTCCGCCGTCGGCGTCGGCATGCGTTCTCACCCCGGCGTCGCCAGCCAGATGTTCAAGGCCCTGGCCGATGACGGCATCAACATTCAGATGATCTCCACCTCCGAAATCAAGATTTCCGTCGTCCTCGACGAAAAGTACCTGGAGTTGGCCGTCCGCGTCCTGCACCGCACTTTCGGGCTCGACCAGTAGAGCCTGCTGCGTTTGACCCGAGGGCGCGGACCCGCTATGATCCGCGCCTCGATTCGCCAGGAAAACGGAAACGTGGCCGAGAGGTCGAAGGCACTCCCCTGCTAAGGGAGCATGCGGGCAAAACCTGCATCGAGGGTTCGAATCCCTCCGTTTCCGCCAAAGTCATCGTAGCAAACCAGTCGCCGACTGGAGGACGACCCCGCCGCGCCCTGTGCGCCGCGGGGTTTTCTTTTCCCGACGATTCCGATAGAACCCATCCCGGCCGCATTCCACGGCACCGCCGGATCCGGGATCGCGGCCTCTCACCGCGCTTTATTTGGCAATGGCTCGCACTGCATCACTGCTTGGCAGCAGGTGCGCATGATCCAGTCTGCCGAGACTGAGGATGGCAACGTCTGGCCCGACCACGATTCGCACGCTCTGGCGATTGCCGGCGGCAAGCCCATCAGTCCCGATTCCGTCGCGCTCGGCAAGGCGTCCTCCGGCATCGGCAGTCCATGGCCTCTGATGGCCTTTCGGCACGCCTTTCCGGGCGACTGACCGTGAACCTGTTCGGCAAGGTATCCAACACGGATAAGCGCGGATTTTCTGCGGAAACCGAGTCGCGGGGTATCGGAGAGGGCATCGTGAGCGTCTCCGGCAGGAGCGCTAGGGGCGATCCTCCTCCTCTTCCTTCTAACGGCCTTCGCAAGCCGTTGGTTCTAGGCTAGCGAACAAGCGCCTGCGACAACAACCTTCTCCTACTGCTGCCCCTGAGCGATTCAAGCCTTCTACAGCCAGCCCCGGGTACTGGGCTGCATTCCGGACCCTGGGCGCAAGGGGCTCGTTCAGCCGCAAGCAAAGGACTCAGGTGCAGGCGGCGCCTTGGGCACCGCACAGCGCCAGCCGCAGGTATGCCAGCGATAGCCACAGCCACAGGAGCAGGAAGAAAGTGACCCAGGGTATGTGGCGATCGAGGATGACGCGAGGGGTAAGCGCTCTCACCAGCCGGATGACGGGCCCGGTGATGATCTGAAACAGACGATAGATGACATTCCGCTCCCGGCTGGGACCCGCCAAGAGCCAAAGAACGCCTTGTCCGAGAAGAAACAGCCCGGCCACCTCGATCAGGGCGCGCAAGACGCTGACGACGATCACTGGGCTGGCAAGCACTGTACGCTTCCTAGGTCATGCTTCCGGATATCCCACCATCTCGGTCTGGGCTTCGCACCGAGGGCGAGAGGTGGGAAGACAATCTCCGGCAATACAGAAGAATCTCAATCGCGGACCCTGCGCTGAACCCAGCGGAACCCTCTGTTGATGGCCGTCCCGGGGGTCAGCTTGGCAAGGCCTTCATTCCCACTCGATCATCAACAGCTCACGCAAGTCCACGTGGTTAAAGGGATTGGCTGTGATCAACATGGGCCTTTACCGTCGCATTTACCGTCAGAAAGAGAGGCCCTTTGCTGGCGCGGATTTGCGGGGCACTGACCCATCATCAATCACGTCTTAGGATACCGCAGACAGTCGCGTGGCGAGTAAGTCGGTCTGCTCGGCAAACTTCCTCGCATCGGTCTTCTGCAACTGCGCCAAGTTGTGCAGCTTCCAGCGGATGCCCGGCAGTTGTTCGAGGTGCGCGATACCGAGCAGCGACCACTCCGGCGCGCCAGCGGCCAGCGACAGCAGGAAGCGCCGCTCGTAGTCGTCCAAGCCCTGCTGGATTTCGCGCACCATCCGTTCCCGCGCAGCGAGCAACGCATCGAGCGGCACCGGCTCGGTCGTCATGCCTTGAAAGTTGTGTTCGTAGTCGTGTCGGATGTCCCGCATCGGCGTGAACAACACCTCATGGATCGGCCGGTTACTGCTGGACAGATAGACCACGAAAGCACGCCGGATACCGGGCGTGATGCCCTCGTGCGCAAAGAGCTGCATCACGTCGAACAAGTCACGCGGATGCTGCCGATCCAGCGCCGCCACCAGTTTGCCGCCGTACACGTCCTCCAGCGACACCACCGGGATTTCCAGATCGGCCATCAGCGCGTCGCGAGCGGCCGGCGTGAGCGAAGCGCGATGCACCGGCTGCACTGTGCCGCGCATGACGAAGTTGACTTCGACCTTGACCTGGATCGAACCACGACGCACCAGCAACTTCGTCTCTCCGGCTGCTGCCGCTGCTGCGTGTGTTTGGAATCCTCGCTTCTTCAACCGCTCGGCCACCTGCCGAACTGCCTCGTTGATGCGCGCCAGTGCCTCGTCGCGCGGCAGCGTGTGATCGGGAAAGACCAGATCGAGATCGACCGACAGACGCGGCATATCGCGCATGAACAAATTGATCGCGGTGCCGCCCTTCAACGCGAACGTGTCGTCCACAAACACCAGCGGTGCCACCTGCGTCAGCAGGCGCGCGGTATCGAGATAGGTCTGATTCACGGCTTGAGCACCAAGAGGCCATCGGCGGATCGAGACACCCAGGGCCGGTCGCTACCCGTCGGTAGCGTAGCCGGGTCGAGCTTGGCCGCCCAAGGCAACGATGCCTCGCGCCCGAGTTGCAGGCACAGCCGCACCGTCTTGATGTTCGTGCAGTGCTGCAACAGCTCGCGCAGCACATCGGCGCGCAGGCTGTACGCGCTTTCCACGAGTTCGCGAGCTTCCTGCAAGGGCTGACGCACGCCAACTTCGCTCAACACTTCCAGCAAGGCGCGCTCCGGCGCCGACACCTGCGGCGCCCCGCTGCGCTGCTCGAACGGGCCGACGTGCCGCAAGGCGGCTGGCTGCTCATCGAACAGGCGCTTGCGGTGGTACTCGGCCGGGAAGCGTTCGGTGAACCATTCCGGCAGGCGCGCTGCCGTCCAGCCATACAAATGCAGCACCGGCTGCTGTGACACGTACTGGCGCATGCCGTACCAGTCGAGCGCCGACTTGCCACCGACGTGCAAGCGCTCGAACCTGCGCTGCAACAGCAGCAGGCTGGGATGCAGGGCCAGGGTGTCGTTCGGACGAGCAAACACCCCGCGGGCCAGGCGCGTGAGCCAGCCCGCCTTGACGTAGTGGACAGCCAAGTCCGCGGAGATACCCAGCGCCGCCAAGTCCTCCGAGGTCAGCGGCGTCCCCGGTGCCAGCCGGGTGTAGAGCACATTTAACTTGCTTGAGTTAGTCGTAGCCATACTACGACTTCTACAGCTTTTCCAAGCAAACGTCAATTTGATATGGTGCATCCAGTCGTAGTGCAGATACGACAAGAGCAACACATCCAAAATCTCACCCCTTCGGCACAGTCGCACGGGACGACGGATGGGTGCCCTCTCCCCTGTGTTGGCGCGCGTTTAATACTACCCAGCGATGCGCGTTGAAATTTACCCAGGGGCTATAGCCGTCTGTCATTAAGGCGGCTGTTGGACAGTGTAGCGCAACTGTTCGCGGCGACACTGGTCATTGGGTTGGCGTTGGGGAAGCCGCGCAGGGCGTAGCCCGGAGCGGATTTCCCAACGCGGCGAACGATCCTCATGGTGCAGACTCCGCAGTTGGCTTCCCCCGCTTGCTCTGCTCACGTGCCTTGATGCGTGACTGCGCCGTGGCCGTGCTGTGGCGGAAACGATAGGACTCGTTGCCGGTCTCGACGATGTGGCAGTGATGGGTGAGACGATCGAGCAGCGCGGTCGTCAGCTTGGCATCGCCGAAGACACTGGCCCACTCACCGAAGGTCAGGTTGGTGGTGATCATCACGCTGGTGTGCTCGTAGAGCTTCGAGAGCAAATGAAACAGCAGTGCCCCGCCGGACTGACTGAATGGCAGATAGCCCAGCTCATCGAGAATCACCAGGTCCGTGCGCAACAGCGAGAACGCCAAACGACCGGCACGGCCTGCCGCCTTCCCCTGTTCCAGCGCATTGACGAGATCCGCAGTGGAGTAGAAGCGCACACGCTTGCCATGCTGGGTGATCCCCGATACCCCGAGCGCGGTCGCCAGATGCGTCTTGCCGGTGCCCGTGCCACCGATCAGCACCACGTTGTGCGCCTGGTCGGTGAAGGCCAGCGTAGCGAGTTCATCGATCAGCGGCTTGTCGACCTTTGATTGCTCGAAGTCGAAACCCGCCAGATCGCGATGCACTGGAAACTTCGCGCTGTGCATCTGGTAGCGAATCGAGCGCACATGACGGTCGGTGTGTTCGGCCTGGAGCAGATGCTCGATCAACCAGCGCGATGTCTGGATTCCGGCGGAATCCCCTTGCGCGGCCATCTCTTCCCAGGCGCCGACCATCCCATACAACCGCAAGCTCTTCAGTTCGGCAGCGATATCATGCATGGCTCGCCTCCGTACGCAGCCGGTCATAGCGACCGGCATCGGCAACAGGGGCGTCCTCAATCATGAGCGTCGTCGCAATCTGCTCGGGTGGCGGTGTCGACTTGAGCCGATGCAGCACGTTCTCGATATGTTCGACGCTGACGTTGCCCGACTCCAGCACAAGCTCGACGGCCACCAGGATGGCCTCGAGTCCGTGCCGGGGAACGGCGGCCAATATCTTGGCCATGAGGCGATCGCCACCCTCGCGTTTCAGCAGCGCGCCACGCAGGCGCAAGAGCGGTTCGGGCATGTCGGCGAACGGTGCGCCGTTAC
Source organism: Rhodocyclaceae bacterium (assembly GCA_035345935.1). Taxonomy (GTDB): domain Bacteria; phylum Pseudomonadota; class Gammaproteobacteria; order Burkholderiales; family Rhodocyclaceae; genus SSSZ01. The sequence continues at coordinate 5,112 of DAORDK010000002.1, forward strand.
GCAACGCGCCGGGCTTTCTCGCGATCAGCGGAATGTAGTGCTGCCAGTCGTAGCAAGCTTCGTTGCGGCCGAAGCTGCGTACATGGCTGGCGACGACAGCGTCCTGAGCGACGAAATCGATGCGTTCCGGGTAGAGTCGAATCCCCACCAGTTGGCCCACCAGTTCGCAGGGCGCCGAATAACGGCACCGATCAACATTGACCAGACAGGTGCTCGACACCTTGCCGATGGTTTCTACATAGCCGTCGAACGGCACGATCATCGGCATCAGGCTGGGCCGCTCCTGCTCAAGCATCTCCGCCAGCGTAAGGTCGTAGCCCGGGTGCTTGAGGGTTTGCCAGAGCGCTCGGCAGCGCGCCAGCAGCCACAAGTTGAGTTCGGTGAAGGAGCCGAAGCGGACCGCCGCCGCATCCTGCCAGATCCGGCGCCGACTATCCTGCACGTTCTTCTCGACGACGCCTTTCTCCCAGCCCGACGCGACGTTGCAGAAATCCGGATCGAACAGGTAGTGCGAGGCCATCGCGGCGAAGCGCGTGTTCACCACACGCGCTTTCCCTCGTTTGACTTTGTCCACCGCCGTCTTCATGTTGTCGTAGATGCCACGGCGCGGAATGCCGCCCAGTGCCGCAAAGGCACGCGCGTGCGCATCGAACAGCATTTCGTGACCTTGTGTCGGATAGGCCTGCAGGACGAAGGCCCGGCTGTAGCAGAGCTTGAGATGGGCGACGAGCAGTTTGCGCCACACCCCGCCGATGACCAGCCGCTCTTCGCTCCAGTCGAATTGGTGGGCCTCTCCGGGTTCGAATTGCAGCGGCACGTAGGCTTTGGTCACCGCACTGCCACCACTGGCGCGCCAGCGTCGGATGAAGGCCGTGACGCGACTGTAGTCCCCCTCGAATCCCAGTGCCTGCAATTCGGCGTGCAGCTTCCGCGCGCTGCGTCGCTCACGCTTGGTGCGGCGCGTGTCCGTCTCCAGCATCTTCACCAGCCGGTCGGCAAACGGCGTGATCTTGGTGTCGCCGCTCTCGCGTCGATATCTCGGTTCCACTCGCTCCGGTGCGTTGAGCCATTTGCGAATCGTCTTGCGCGTCACCCCCGTGCGTCGCTCGATCTCCGACAGCGTAAGTCCGTCGCGGTAATACAGCCTTCTTATCCTTCCCAGCAGATTCATGGTGATCATCTCCTTCGTTTCCCCGCTCCAACTACGAGCGGGCGAGGTTAATCACCCTGGGTAATTTTCAGCGCGCAGACATCTCGTTTGTCGGGTAGTTTTCGGTGCGCGTCAACAGTTGACACGCTACATCTAGTGTGTTGACACCCCAGGTGACCCCGGATATAGTGTTAGCACTCTCGGCGGCAGAGTGCTAAATCCAACAACCTGCCACCCAATCCCGATCAAGGGGGAAGTGCTGTGGCAGACATACATCAGGTCATCTTTTACCCCGTCGGCAACGGCGACACGACCCAAATCGTTTTAGCGAAGGGGCGTCGCGTTCTGTTCGACTTCTGCCACCGCGACAAGGCGGAAGACGCAGACACACCAGAGATCGACCTCAAGGCACGGCTGAAGGAAGACCTGAAGGCCGCCAACCGAGACTACTTCGACGTCGTCGCGTTCACGCACGCCGATCTCGATCACATCCAAGGCAGCACCGATTTTTTCGAGTTGCAGCACGCGAAGAAGTACCACGGCGACGGTCGGATCAAGATTCGTGAGTTGTGGGTGCCTGCGGCGATGCTGCTTGAAGAAGCGGACAACGATCATCAGACCGAGGAATACGTTCTGCTTCGCCAAGAGGCACGACACCGCCTGCTGGAGGGCAAGGACATCCTCGTCTTCTCGAAGCCGCAGGCATTGGCCGATTGGCTGGAACCGCTGCTGAAAGCTCGCGGCGAATCGGCATCCGCGCGCGATCACCTCTTTATCGACGCTGGTACGATCGTGCCCGGCTTCACGCTGACGAAGGATGGCGTCGAGTTCTTCTGCCACTCCCCGTTCATCAAGCACTGCGACGACGGCGACATCATCCGCAACAGCGCCGCGTTGGTGTTCAACGTGCGCTTCAATGCCGACGGCTCTACCTACGACTATCTGGAGGTCGGCGACGCGGAATACGGCGATCTGGAAGACATCGTTAGCACGACGCGCTACCACAAGAACGAGGATCGCCTGGCGTGGGACCTATTCAACATCCCGCATCATTGCAGCTATCGCGCATTGAATGAGGACAAGGGCAAGGACGAAACGGTCCCCACGCCGCTGGTGAAGGAGCTGCTGCTGATGGGCAAATCGGATGCCTACATCGTCAGTTGCAGCAAGCCGATCCCGGATGTCAATGATTCATATGAGCAGATCCAACCGCCGCACATCCAGGCTCGCAAGGCGTATGAGCGCTACTTGAAGGAAATCGGTGGGCGCAAGTTCCTCGTCACGATGGAGGAGCCGAACGCCAACAAGCCCGAGCCGATCATCTTCGAGATCGGCAGCGGTGGCGTGACTTGGAAGCGTTCGGCAATCATTGGCGCGCCGGCCATCTTGGCATCGAGGCCCCCGCGAGCTGGCTGATGACCGATGCGTACCACGAACTGGCAAATGTCACAGAGGTCGGAAACGCCGACGCACTGACCATTCCGCGTGCGCGCGCGTTGCTCGATGCCGTCCAGCGGCAACGCGACTACTCGTTGATCCGGCTTCTGCGGCATCCCGTAGATGACGCGGCAACACTCGAATGTCTGATCGTCGAAGTCGAGTGCGACGGCATCCCACCGAAGAATCAAGTCGGCATCCGCTACCGGGAACGCTTGGCGCTATGCGTCCCCAACGACCCCAAGCGGCTGATCGAAGTCCTGGCGCTGCGTCAGGACTTCCCGATTTTGATGCACCAGAATCAGGGCGTACACGGTGCGCCGGCCAGTTTGTGCCTGTACTTCGATCCACCTGCTGCGGTGCTGCGCACCTGGACACATGCGGCGTTCCTGCGCCGCATCCAGTGGTGGCTGGAAATGAGTGCTCGGGGCGAGTTGCACCCGGCTGACCAGCCGGTTGAGCACCTGTTCTTCGCCAGCAAGTACGAACTGGTCCTGCCGTGGAATTTGGCCGAACTGCGCAAGAACCCGGCGCTGCGCTTCATGGTGCTGCGGCAGGAAGAACGTCCCGATCAAGGATTCACTTGCTTTCTGCAACCGATCTCGAAAGGTGCGCCGCAGGCAAAGACCTTTGCCCATATCGAGTTGACGCTGCCACCCATCGTGCACGGCTTCGTTGAGCGTGATCCCGCCACCCTCGGGCAGTTGGCGGACCTGCTGACACAGCGCAATGGCGATCTCATCACGCCGCTGCGAGCAAAGCTGCGAGACGGCGTTGGCGAATCCGGTGCTGCCGCTTCAGCCGATGACAAGGCCACGGTCATCTTGCTTCACATCCCGATCAAACGGAGCGCCGACGCGGAACCCGACGGCATCACGCGCCGGGCATTCCTTGTGCCAATCGGCGCACTTGAACTCGGCGTCGCCACCGGCGCGCTGCTGATACACCAGGGGCGCTATTTCAAGGACGTGATGAATCAGCAGCCCTCGACGGCGTGGCAAAACCAGCCTGTCTTGCCGATGGACGTGCTGGTGCAGAACGATGCGGCAGCCGCGAGACGCCAGTCGGGCATCTTTGACGAAGGTCCGAAGGCCGCCCTGATCGGAGCCGGATCGCTCGGCAGCGCATTGCTCAATCTGTGGGGACGCAGCGGTTGGGGGCGCTGGACGGTCATCGACAAGGATCACATCAAACCTCACAACCTCTCAAGGCACGCCGCCTACACACAGCACATCGGCGAGACGAAAGCGACGGTCGTCGCCGGCCTGCACGATGCTGCGATGGAAGGCGCGACCGAAGTCGTGCCTATCGTCGCCGATGCCACCGACCTTTCGCTGGAGTCGGTCGCGCACGCGCTCGCCGCAGCGAGTCTTGTTGTCGATGCTTCGACAACGCTCGAATATCCGCGCGCAGCAAGCGGGGTCGATACACTGCCGCGCCATTGCTCGGTGTTCATCACACCCGACGGCAACGCGGCAGTGCTGCTTGTGGAGGATGCCGAACGCGCGCACCGCCTGCGCACGCTCGAAGCCCAGTATTACCGCGCCCTGATTCAAAAGGACTGGGGCAGAACGCACCTCAGCGGTCATGCCAACACGTTCTGGAGCGGCGCGAGTTGCCGCGACATCTCGGCGGTTCTACCGTACTCGCGCATTCTGGGCCAGGCGAGCACGCTGGCCGAACAGGTTCAGGCCGCGACGACCAAAAAGGACGCCCTCATACGCGCGTGGCAACGAGCCCCGGCGAGCGGCGCCATCACCGTGCATGATGTCCCCGTTCTGCCGGAGAGACGCATCTCGCTCGATGACCTTGCCGTGTTCATCGACGATGGCGTCGAACAACAACTGCGGGAGCTGCGCCGCCAGGGTTTCCCCAACGAGACCGGCGGCGTGCTGCTCGGCTACTACGACTTCAACATCAAAGCCGTGGTGATCGTCGCCGGCCTGCCGGCGCCGCCCGACAGCAAAGCCAGTCGAGATTCCTTCGAGCGCGGCATCGCTGGCTTGGCCGAAGCGGTGAAGGATGCCAGCGTGCGCACCGCTGGCATGGTTAGCTACATCGGCGAATGGCATAGCCATCCTCCCGGTCACTCCGCCTCGCCCAGCGGGCACGATCTGGTGCAACTCATTCAGTTGGCGCTGGGGATGTCCGACGACGGACTGCCGGCCGTCCAGCTCATTGTCGGCGAGCACGATCTTCAAGTCCTTCAGGGCGAGGTGAAGTGACGTGCCCGGACAGATGATTCTGAAAATATGGGATGTGCAGCATGGCGCATGTGCCATGCTCACGCATCGTTCGGTCCTGGGTATCGAAGGTCGGCTCGCCATGATCGACTCTGGTCACTACCAAGACACGGGCTGGAAACCGAGCACCTATATCCGGCACTACTTGAAGCGGAGCGTGCTGGACTACCTGTTCGTCACTAATGCAGACCTCGATCACATCAGCGATCTGAACAACCTGTGGCGTGAGGGAATCGCGGTCTCCGCCTTCGTTCGCAACCGCGGCGTGACGCCAGAAGTGATGAAGATCATCAAGGAAGTCAGCGGCGAGTTGACCGACGACATCCAGCGATACTTGGACCTTCACGCCAGCTATGTCTATCCGGTCGATACCCCATTCGATCAGAGCATGGGTGGCATCACGGTGAAGACATTCTGGAACTCGACGCCACGCTTCTACGACACGAACAATCTAAGCCTGGTCGCGTTCTTCAAGTTCGGCACCTTCAAGATTCTGTTCCCTGGCGATCTTGAGGAGGACGGCTGGCTCGCGCTGCTTGAGCAGCCTGACTTTCGTGCTGAGTTGGCCGGGACGACCGTGCTCGTGGCCTCTCATCACGGACGCGAAAACGGCTATTGTGAGGCGCTGTTCAACTACGTCCATCCTCGCGCCATCGTGATGTCCGACAAGGCGATCGTTCACGACACGCAGCGCATGACGCAGACGTACCGCCAGCGCGTGGTCGATCATTGGCCGAACGGCGTTTCGGTCAGGACGACAGGCAAGCAGCGGCATGTACTGACGACGCGGCGTGATGGGTGGATTCAATTCTTCGTCGATGAATTTGGCAACTTCGATATCCTCACTGAGAGCAACGGATGAGAGACACCAAAAACTACAGCAGCAAGACGTTGAAGGGCCGCAATCTTGCGTGGCTTGTAGCGACACTTGTCCTCGACGTCCTGATCCTCCTGGTACTCGCCTTCCATACAGTGATCCAGGACTTGACGCCGACCGCTATCGCGGCCGTCCGAACCAGCCTCACGGTCCTGCTGCCAATTCCGGTCTTGATCCTGTCGTCACTGATCTCGGCTGACCACAAAGCTATGTTGGTGTTCTGGCGCCTCAAGTTCCCGCTTCCCGGATCGCGTGCGTTCTCCGTGTACGCGCCAGCGGATCACCGCATTGACCTGACGAAATTGGAGAAGAACGTCGGAGCGTTCCCCGTAGAGCTGCGCGAACAGAACGCCAAGTGGTACGGCTTGTACAAACAGGTCGATTCGGACCCCTCGGTCGCAGACAGCCACAAGAACTATCTGCTGTTCCGCGACATCGCGGCAATGTCGCTTTTGCTGGTGCCTGTGCTGCCTATTGCCATGTACTTTATCGGCGTTGACGCGACACGCATTCTGATTTCGGCGGCCGTATTCTTTTGCCAGTATCTGATTACCGCATTCAGTGCACGGACAACAGGCATACGCTTCGTGCAGAACGTGCTCGCCGTGCACGCCAGCCGGAAAGTGACTGCCTCACGGCCAACAGGGGCGCCAAAGGCGTAACCCGTACCGGACTCGCCCTTCTACGCCGCAGCAAGTTGTCCCGATAGGTACTGAACTTCACCATGTCTCCATGCAGCGTACTCATGGAGTCCGAGGTGGAACAGCTATCACAAACATCAAACGCGCTCCCATTGCCGGGGACGGAAGCCTACGAGGCGCTACCGCAGTTTCCGAAGAGCCCCCTCCCCTTCCGGCGCACCATTCGTCGCCAGGAACTGCGGCAGATCGTTCCCCTCGCCGAAACGACGATCTACGAAATGGAGCGTCGCGGTGAGTTCCCGCGTCGCTTCAACCTGACGCCACGCTGCGTCGTATGGGACTTGGCCGAAGTGGAAGCGTGGATCGAGCAGCGCAAGCAAGCTCGTCGCGGCAGCGTCTCGAAACCGAATGTCCACCTACGAAAAGCGCGCCCTGTTCGGGCGGGTTCTAGTGAGGAATGAAGCCGGGCAGCGGCCTCTCCTCCAAATCAGGCCATTGCGCTCAACGCCGGCACCACCACGTTCTCCGGCAACAGCGCTTCGGCACGTAGGTCTGCCCACCGCCCCAAGCATCAACCATGTTGGCCCGCTCTTGCAGCATGTGGCGTCGCTGCTCCCCATATTCGGCCTTGTTGTAGACCGAGCGCGAGGAACGTCCGTCCTCGTGCGCCAGGCACTTCTCGATCCAGTCGCGATTGAAGCCGATTTCGTTCAACAACGTCGAGCCGGTGCGGCGCAGGTCGTGGACGGTGAACGGTTGCAGCGGCAGCCCTTTGGTTTTCGCAGCCTCGGCCACGAGCCGCGTGACCCGATTCAATGTCGCATTGGACATGCACCGCTCTGCGTCGTAGCGAGAAGGAAAAACGAACTTCGAGCCCGCCGCGCAGGCGTGCAGCGTCATCAAGATGTCGAGAGCCTGGCGCGACAGATAGACCACATGCGGATTGCGCCCTTTCATCCGTTGCTTCGGGATCGTCCAGGTCTTGCTCTCGAAATCGACCTCATCCCAAGTGGCATGGATCAGTTCGCTCTTGCGCACCAGCGTCAGCAGAATCATGCGCAGCGCGAGCTTGATGGTCGGATAGGTCGCCACCGATTCCATCTGTTGCACGAACAGACGGATCTCCAGCGGCGACAAGGCACGATCCTTCGGCACGAAGGTGGCGATCGAGGCCGCGCCCACGCTGTCGGCAGGGTTGCCCACCTTCTCGCCATGGGCGATGGCGTAGACGTAGACCTGCTTCACAATGTCCCGAATCTGGACCGCCGTGGCCGGCGCCCCACGCTCCTTGACCTTGTTGCACAAGGCCCGCAGGTCTTCGGCCGGGATTTCGGTCAGCAAGCGGTTCTGAAAAACCGGCAGGATGTCCCGGTCGATGATGCGCTTGCGCATGGCGCGCGTGCTGTCGGCCAACCTTGCGTTGGCCAGCCATGTGTCCATCGCCGAACCGAAGGTCTCAATGGCGACCACCCGGCGCTTCTCACGCTGCTTTTCCAGCGCGGGCGAGACACCCTTGAGGACGGCTTTACGCGCGTCCAGAAGCAGTTCGCGCGCCATCGCCAGTGAGATGCCGCCAGGGCCAAAGCGCCCGAGGGTCAGCGTCTCTCGGCGGCCGTGGAGGCGGTAGTCGTAGCGGAAGGTGATGGTGCCGCTGGGCGATACCGTCACGTACATCCCGTCTCGGTCAGAAGCCTTATAAATCTTGGACTTAGGTTTGAAATTGCGTAGTGCAGCGTCGGTCAGCATCGAGGTTTCCTCCGGCTTTGACGGCTTTACCGTCAGGTTTTACCGTCAGGGACCTGGAGACCTGCTGATACCCGGAAAGCCGCATAAAACAAGCTTTCCCGAGAAGGCTTTTACCGTCAAAGACGGTAAAAGTCTGAGTAGTGAACGAGAGTGTCTTAATCCGGCCTCGATTTTTACCGTCAGCTCTACCGTCAACTTTTTCTGCTGGCCGGCGATAGCCACCGATAGCTGCCGTGACGTATTTCTTTATAGATCAACACGTTACGGCTGTGTTTCGATAGCTGGCGATAGTCCCCGAAGGACGTCAATTCACTCCCACTCGATGGTTGCCGGCGGTTTACCCGAAATGTCGTAAACCACCCGATTGATCCCCCGCACTTCATTGATGATGCGGTTGGATACCTTGCCCAGCAGGCTGTGAGGCAGTTCGGCCCAATGGGCGGTCATGAAATCCTGGGTCTGGACGGCTCGGAGCGCGACGACATACTCGTAGGTACGGCCATCGCCCATCACGCCGACGCTCTTGACCGGCAAAAATACGGCGAAGGCCTGGCTGGTCTTGTCGTACCAGTCTGCGGACCGCAGTTCGTCGATGAAGATGGCGTCGGCCCGGCGCAGGAGGTCGGCAAACTCCTTCTTGACCTCGCCGAGGATGCGCACGCCCAATCCGGGACCCGGAAAGGGGTGGCGATAGACCATTTCGTGGGGAAGTCCCAGGGCGATCCCCAGTTCGCGGACTTCGTCCTTGAACAATTCGCGCAGCGGCTCCAGGAGCTTCAGCTTAAGGGTTTCCGGCAAACCGCCCACATTGTGGTGGCTCTTGATGGTGTGGGCCTTGCCGGTCTTGCTGCCGGCGGATTCGATGACATCGGGGTAGATGGTGCCCTGGGCCAGCCATTTCGCGTTGGGCAGCTTCCTCGCTTCCGCCTGGAAGACCTCGACGAATTCCCGGCCGATGATCTTGCGCTTGGCTTCGGGGTCGGCGACGCCCTTGAGATGCCCCATGAACTGTTCGGTGGCATCCACGTGGATGACCTTGACGCCCAGGTTGCGGGAAAAGGTCCGCATGACCTGGTCGGCCTCGTTCAGGCGCAAAAGGCCGTTGTCGACAAACACGCAGGTCAACTGGTCGCCGATGGCCCGGTGCAGGAGCGCTGCCACGACGGAAGAATCGACGCCTCCGGAAAGCCCGAGGATGACCTCCTCGTCCCCGACCTGGGTACGCACTTTCTGGATGGCTTCATTCACGTAGTCCGGCATGTTCCAATCGTGGCCGCAACCGCAGATCTCATGCACGAAACGGGCGATCATCTCCTTGCCTTTGAGGGTATGGGTGACCTCGGGATGGAACTGGACGGCGTAGAAGCCGCGGTCCTCGTCGGCCATGGCAGCCACCGGGCAGGACTCGTTGCTGGCAATGACCTTGAAGCCGGGAGGCAGTTGGGTCACTTTGTCCCCGTGGCTCATCCACACATCGAGGAGACCATGACCCTGGTCGTTGCTGCGGTCCTCGATGCCGTTGAAAAGGCGCGAATGGCCTCGGGCTCTGACTTCGGCATAGCCGAACTCCCGCTTGCCCGAGCTTTCCACCTTGCCGCCGAGTTGCTGGGCCATGGTCTGCATGCCGTAGCAGATGCCCAGCACCGGGACGCCCAGCTCGAATACCCCCTGCGGTGCTTTCCATTCCAGGGCCTCATAAACCGAGTTCGGGCCGCCGGAGAGAATGATTCCCCGGGGGTTGAACCGGCGGATGAAGTCTTCGGTGACATCGAAGGGGTGAAGTTCGCAATAGACCTGCTGCTCCCGCACCCGACGGGCGATGAGCTGGGTGACCTGGGAACCGAAATCGAGGATGAGGATTTTCTGGTGGGACATGGCGCGGGTGGAAAATGCGACGTAGGAGGAAAAGAAGCCGGTTTCCGGCACCCTTCAAAAATCGAATTTACTGGAACTCATCCGGTCGATATAGAGCAGGAACTGGGAAGCGCCAACGGCTCCCCCCACCGCCAGGGCGACCAGAAGGACCTTGACCCAGGTCGGCCATTTGGACACGGATCAGTCCACGTGGTAGTTCGGGGCTTCCTTGGTGATCTGCACGTCGTGGACGTGAGACTCGCGGACGCCGGCGGACGTGATCTCGACGAAGCAGGCCTGATCGTGCATCTGGGCGATGGTGGCGCAGCCCAGGTAGCCCATGGAGGAACGCAGTCCGCCCATTAGCTGGTGGATGACCGCCAGGACCGGCCCTTTATAGGGAACGCGCCCCTCGATGCCTTCGGGGACGAACTTGTCCACGTTGGAGGTGTTTTCCTGAAAGTAGCGGTCGGAAGACCCCGCTTGCATGGCCCCCAGGGAGCCCATACCCCGGTAGGACTTGTAGGAACGGCCCTGGAAGAGTTCGACTTCGCCCGGGGCCTCCTCGGTCCCGGCGAACAAACCGCCCAGCATGACCGTATCGGCTCCGGCGGCAATGGCCTTGGCGATGTCGCCCGAGTACCGGATACCGCCATCGGCGATCATGGGGACCCCCGTGCCCTTGAGGGCCTCGGAGACGTTCTGGATGGCCGTAATCTGGGGCACCCCGACGCCCGCGACGATACGGGTGGTGCAGATCGATCCCGGGCCGATACCGACCTTGACCGCGTCGGCCCCGTGGTCGGTCAGTGCCCGGGCCGCTTCGGCGGTGGCGATGTTGCCCCCGATGACCTCGATCTGCGGGAATCGGCTCTTGACCCATTTGACGCGATCGAGAACCCCCTGCGAATGCCCGTGGGCCGTGTCGACGACAACGAGGTCCACGCCGGCCTCGACAAGCAATTCGACCCGCTCCTCGGTACCCGCGCCTACCCCGACTGCAGCGCCAACGCGCAGTTGTCCTGCGGAATCCTTGCTGGCCAGGGGATGCTCGGTGGACTTGAGGATGTCCTTGACCGTGATCAGGCCCTTGAGCCGGAAATCGTCGTCGATGACTAGGACCCGCTCCAAGCGGTGTTTGCGGAGCAGGGTCTTGGCGTCTTCGACGCTGGCGCCTTCCTTGACCGTGACCAGGCGCTTGCGCGGGGTCATGATGGCCTTGATCGGCTGATCGAGATTGGTTTCGAAGCGCAGATCGCGATTGGTGACAATCCCGACCACCTTACCGGAACGATCGAGTACCGGCAGACCGGAAATCTTGTGCTGACGGGTGATTTCGAGGACATCGCGCACTGTGAGCGTCGGCGGGATGGTGATGGGGTCCTTGAGGATGCCCGACTCGAAGCGCTTGACCTTGGCGACTTCGGCCGCCTGGGCCTTGGGCGAAAGATTCTTGTGTACGATCCCTATCCCCCCCTCCTGCGCCAGGGCGATCGCCAGACGAGCCTCGGTGACCGTATCCATGGCCGCCGAAAGAAGAGGAAGGTTGAGATTGATGTTGCGCGTCAGCCGGCTGGAGAGGCGGACGTCGCGGGGCAGAATCTGGGAATGGGCAGGAACGAGGAGAACGTCGTCGAAAGTGAGCGCTTTTTGCAGAAGTCGCATGGCCTTTGTTCCAAGGTCACAAATGGATATTATACAGCATCGACTCCTCCCTCAGGCCGCCCATGAAAGCCCTTCCCAGCCTAGTTTTCGGACTTGTCACCGTCGTCGCGATACCTGCGTGGGCGGATACCTGCCAGTGGAAGGACAGCGCAGGCCGCACGGTGATTTCAGACCAACCTCCCCCGGGCAACGCAAAGGACATCCGCTGTGCAAGCGGACGCACCTCCGTGGGCGGGCCCGATCCCGTCGCCGCCACCGCCCCGAAGACCCTCTCGGAAAAGGACATGGATTTCAAGAAGCGGCAGCAGGAAGGCAAGGAAAAAGCCGAGAAAGCCGCCAAGGAGAATTCCGCCGCAACGGATCGCAAGGAAAACTGCGAGCGAGCTCAGCGCCAGATCGCCGGTCTGGAAGCCGGCGAACGCGTTGCGACGGTCGATGCCAACGGAGAGCGGCGTTTCCTGGATGACACCGAACGGCAGGCCGAAATCGAGCGGACCCGTCGAATAGCGAACGAGTCCTGCAAGTAGCTTCAGCCCTCGCTGCCTTCGGCCTCTCCGGCCCCCTTCTTCATCACCTTTCCCTCGGCGGCGCGCTGCTTGCGCACTTCTTTCGGGTCGGCGATCAGCGGACGATAGATTTCGACTCTATCCTTGTCACGTAGGGGCGTATCGAGCTTGGTCAGCTTGGCAAAGACCCCGAACTTGTTTTTCCTGAGGTCGATTTCCGGGTAGCGCGCAAGCAATCCGGAGCGTTCCAGGGCGTCCTGAACCGTCGTTCCTTGAGGAACGACCAACTCCACCAGATCCTGCTTGCTCGCCTGGGCATAGCAGACCTGCACCTGAATCGTTTCAGCCACGGGGAGCTCCATAAACCTGATCCGCGCGGCGAACGAACGCATCGACAAAGGTGTTGGCGATGTGACTGAAGACCGGGCCGATCACTTTTTCAAAGAGTTTGCTGGAAAACTCGTAGTGCAATTGGAATTGAATCTTGCACGCCCTTTCCGCCAGGGACTTGAATTGCCAGGACCCTTCCAGCCGGCGAAACGGCCCGTCCACCAGTCGGATATTCATCCAGACGCCAATTTCCTTGGCATTTTCGGTGGTAAAGCAGGACTTCACGCTATGGTAATTGATGTGGAGCGTAGCCACTGTCCGGTGCTCGTCGCGATATTTGAGCTCGGTGTGGCTGCACCAGGGGAGGAAGGCGGGATAGTCTTCGCAGGCGTCGACCAGATCGAACATTTCCCGGGCGGAATGTTCGATCAACACCGTTTTCTCCACGACCGCCATCGATGGGCGCCTTCCCGAATCCTGTAAGATTGCGGATTTTAATGGATCGCAGGCGGCATGAGCATCACGGTCAATAAAAAAGCCTTTCACGACTATTTCGTCGAGGAAAAGTACGAGGCGGGGCTGGCGCTCGAGGGTTGGGAGGTCAAATCCATCCGAGCCGGCCGGGCCAATATCAAAGAAGCCTACGTCATCCTGCGCAACGGAGAGGTCTACATCGTCGGCATGCACCTGACCCCTCTGCCGACCGCTTCGACCCACATCCATCCCGATCCGACCCGCACGCGCAAGCTCTTGCTCCACAATGCCCAGATCATGAAGCTCATCGGCAAGGTGGAACGGGCGGGCTACACCCTCGTTCCCCTCGATTTGCACTATACCCGCGGTCGCGTCAAGGTCGAAATAGGCCTAGCCAAGGGCAAGAAGCAGTACGACAAGCGCGCCGACGCCATGGAACACGATGCCAAGAGAGAAGCCGCCAAGGCCATGAAAGAACGCCAGCGTTAGTTGGCGGCCCTACTGCGGCGTAATCGTCTTCCGCCCATGATCTCAGGGATTCCCGGGTATATCGGGACTCGCTCCGGCGGTATGATGCGGGTCATTTCCTCGAACCTTCGGCCATGATCAACCGCCTGCGCCTGTCGACTCGCATCCATCTGGCTGTGGCGCTGCCGGCTCTGGCCTTGCTGATCGCCTCTCTTTTCCACTTGAACGACAAGTGGCGCGACCTTCAGGAACTGGGGAAAATCCGCGAGATGGCGGGACTCGCCCAGGTGGGCGGGCAGTTGATCCACAGTCTGGCTGCTGAACGCGGCGCCACCGCTTATTTCCTCGGTAGCGAAGGGTTGTCCTTCGCGGAGGAGATGGCCACCGCACGTCAGGAGACCGATTCCAGTATTCGGGCTTGGCACGCCTTTGCAGGCGAACCCGACTTCCAGATTCTGGACGACAACCTGCGGCGAAGCTTGGCATCGGTGCAAAGGGCGCTCGATCAGCTCAAGCCCATGCGGGAGCGCGTTGACGCCCGCACGGTCACTCCCCTCGGTCAAACAACCTTTTACACTGAAGCGAATGCCCTGTTGCTCACGGCGATCGTCCAATTCGGCCGGATATCGTCGCAGGTCGAATTGGCGACGCTGGTCGCCGCATACACCAGCCTGATCCGCGGAAAGGAAGCCCTCGGCCAACAGCGGGCGGCGGGCTCCCTCGGTTTTTCCGCCGGCCACTTCGACTTGGTCCTGTTCCAGCGCTTTCTGGCCGCTACCGGGTCCCAGAACGCCTACTTTGCGCAATTCGGCGAATACGCCCCGCCTGACCTCGCGCTTCGCATGCGCGAAATCCTTTCCAGCCTTGCGATGCAGGAAATCGATTGGCTGCGCGACGAGGTTGCCCGGGCGGGACCCGGAGGACCGCTCGAGTCCCGTGGCGGAGAGAAATGGTTCCATACGGTCACTGCGGTGATCAATGCCATCAATGGGCTCGCTCACCGCGTCGAGGAGCGCATCGTGACCGTCAGCGAGCGGGAATACCGTATTGCGCGCGGGGGCCTCTCGGTCGCCACCGCCCTCACCCTGGTGATGGTCATGATCACTTTCTGGATCGGCTACGTAATCGCCAGAGGCGTCCGCGATACCCTGGCCACGTCTTCCAACGCCTTGGTCCGCCTGGCCAAGGGCAATCTCGAAGTCGCGCTTCAGCCGGGGGATTTTCCCGGTGAAGCCCGTGCCATCTACGATGCTTTGCAGGCCTTCCGCGAAAGTCTCGTCAGCCGGCGCAATCTTACCGAAGAGCTCACCAGGGCTCGTGATGAGCTGGCCCTGATCAATGCGAACCTGGAACAGCGAGTCGCCGAACGGACGGCCGATCTGCGCCTGGCGGCCAGCGTTTTCGAAAATACCGCCGAAGGCATCATGGTGACCGATACCGCAGGCACGATCATCTCGGTCAACCCTGCATTTTCGGCGATTACCGGGTATGCGGCCGAGGAGGTCATCGGCGAGACCCCTAGACTCCTGAAATCGGATCATCATCCCCCGGAATTCTATCGAGCCATGTGGGGCGATCTGCTCGCCACCGGATTCTGGGAGGGGCAGGTCTGGAACCGTCGCAAGGGCGGCGAGGCTTTCCTGGAATGGCAGACGATCAGCGTGGTTCCCGATCAGGAAGGCAAGCCGCTCCGTTACGTCGCAGTCTTCAACGACGTCACCGAACTGCATCACAAGGACGAGCGCCTGCGCCATCAGGCCTACCACGACGTCCTAACCGGACTCCCCAACCGACTTCTGCTCCAGGATCGCCTGCGCCATGATATGGACGTCGCTGCCCGCAATAGCGAAGTGTTGGCGACGATGGTCCTCGATCTGGACAATTTCAAGCTGATCAATGACAGCCTCGGCCACGACGTCGGCGACCTTCTGCTCCAGGAGATTGCCCGGCGCTTGACGGCTTGCCTGCGCCAGAGCGACACCGTCGCCAGAACCGGCGGCGATGAATTCGTCATCGTCCTCACCCAGGTCTCCGACGCAACCGAAGTCGCCCATACCGCCGACCGCATCATCCGGTCCCTCGCACTCCCCGTCGCAGTGGCCGGCCAGGAACTGCATACCGCCGGTAGCCTGGGAATCGCCTTCTACCCGGAAGACTCGACCGATCCCGTGGCCCTCATTAAGAATGCGGACATGGCCATGTATCAGGCCAAAGCCGACGGACGGGGCACCTACCGCTTCTTCGACGCTGAGATGAACCGACGCAGCGCCAACCGCATGGCCGTGGAAACCGCTCTGCGCCGCTCCCTGGAAGCCCAGGAGTTCGCGCTGGCTTACCAACCCAAGGTCGATCTCACCCATGGAAACCCCCAGGGATTAGAGGTCTTGGTGCGTTGGCCCCATCCAACCCTGGGAACGGTGCCCCCCAGCGAGTTCATTCCCATTGCCGAGGATTCCGGACTGATCGTCCCGCTGGGTAGTTGGGTCATCATTGCGACCTGTCGTCAGATGAAACTCTGGCGCGACGACGGCAATGTCATTCCGCGTATTGCCGTCAACCTGTCTGCCCGCCAGTTTGCTGACGCTCAACTGGTCGATTTCATTGCCGAGCAGTTGAACATCCACGAATTGCCGCCCCATTGCCTGGAACTGGAAGTCACTGAATCCACTGTAATGACAGACCCGGAGAAGGCCATCGCCACCCTGGAAAGACTGCACCGACTCGGTGTGCGAATCGCTGTAGACGATTTCGGTACGGGCTATTCTTCTTTGAGTTACCTGAAGCGCCTACCCTTGGATATCCTCAAGATCGACCGCAGCTTCGTCAAAGACATCTGCACCGATGCCGAAGATGCCGCCATAGCCCGGACGATCATCGCCCTCGGCCAGACCCTGGGGCTGCAAGTCGTCGCTGAGGGGATCGAAACCGAAGCCCAGCGAGCCGCTTTGCTGACGATGGGATGCACCATCGGTCAGGGCTTCCTCTTTGCAGCGCCCCAGCCGCCCGAGGCGGCTGTGCGCTTTCTAGAGAAGGCGTAAGCGCCCGGCGGGTCAGGCCCGGTGCTTGCCCAGACGGGTCCAGGTGTCGACCACCGTATCCGGATTGAGCGAGATGGAGGAAATGCCCTGGTCCATCAGCCACTCGGCCAAGTCGGGATGGTCGGAGGGGCCCTGGCCGCAAATGCCGATGTATTTCCCCAACTTGTTGGCGGCGGAGATGGCCATCGCCAACAACATCTTGACGGCAGGATCGCGTTCGTCGAAGAGGTTGGCGACCAGACCGGAATCCCGATCCAGGCCGAGGGCGAGCTGGGTCAAATCGTTGGATCCAATCGAGAAACCGTCGAAGATCTTGAGGAAATCCTCGGCCAGCAGGGCATTCGAGGGAATTTCGCACATCATGATGAGCTTCAACTCATTCTCGCCTTGCTTGAGGCCGTGCTCGGCCAGCAGGTCGACGACGGCCTGACCTTCGCCCAGAGTGCGGACGAAAGGCACCATGAGCTGGACATTGGTCAGCCCCATTTCCTCACGCACCCGCTTCATGGCGCGACATTCAAGTTCGAAACAGTCGCGGAAGGTCTCGGCGATGTAGCGCGACGCGCCGCGGAAGCCGAGCATGGGGTTTTCCTCTTCCGGCTCGTAGAGTTCTCCGCCCAGGAGCTTGCGGTACTCGTTGGACTTGAAATCCGAGAGCCGGACGATCACCGGATTGGGCCAGAAGGCGGCAGCAATGGTGGCCACGCCTTCGACCAGCTTTTCGACGAAAAAGGCTTTCGGCGACGCATAGCCCCGGGCGCGGCGCTTGATCTCTTCCCGCTTTGACGCCGGTAGCCGCTCGACGTCAAGGATGGCCTTGGGGTGAATACCAATGACGTTATTGATGATGAACTCGACGCGGGCCAGCCCGACGCCTGCGTTGGGCAACTGGGCGAATTCGAAGGCCAGTTCCGGATTGCCGACGTTCATCATGACTTTGAGGGGAATCTCCGGCATGGCCGAGATGTCCCGCGTCACCACTTCGAAGTCGAGGCGGCCGCGATAGACATGGCCGGTATCGCCCTCGGTGCACGAAACCGTCACCGTGTCGCCGTCGGTCAAGGTTTCTGTGGCGTCGCCGCAGCCGACGATGGCCGGAATGCCCAGTTCGCGGGCAATGATGGCGGCGTGGCAGGTACGACCGCCGCGGTTGGTGACGATGGCCGCGGCCCGTTTCATCACCGGCTCCCAGTTGGGATCGGTCATGTCGGCGACCAGCACGTCGCCCGTCTGGACCTTGTCCATTTCCTTCGGGTCATGAACGATGCGTACCGGGCCGATACCGATCTTCTGCCCGATGGCGCGGCCCGAGGCCAGCACCTTGGAGTACTGCTTGAGGGTAAATTTTTCGACCTTGCCGCCACCGCCCTGGGACTTCACCGTTTCGGGCCGCGCCTGGAGGATGTAGAGCTTGCCATCGACGCCGTCCTTACCCCACTCGATGTCCATCGGGCGCTGGTAGTGCTTTTCGATAATCTGGGCATACCGCGCCAATTCCATCACTTCGGCGTCGTCGATCGAAAAGCGGTGGCGGTCAGGTTCGGCGACGTCCAGGGTCACGGTGGACCTACCCGCGACCTTCTCGGCGGCGAAGACCATCTTGAGCATTTTGGAACCCAAATTGCGACGCACTACGGCATGCTTGCCGGCCTCGAGCATGGGTTTGTGGACGTAGAACTCATCCGGATTCACAGCGCCCTGCACCACGGTTTCGCCGAGACCGTAGCTTGCGGTGACGAACACGGCATCGCGGAAGCCGGATTCGGTGTCCAGGGTGAACATCACGCCGGCCGCCCCCTTGTCGGAGCGGACCATGCGTTGGATGCCAGCAGACAAAGCCACGTCGGCATGGACGAAGCCCTTGTGCACCCGATAGGAAATGGCGCGGTCGTTGTAGAGCGACGCGAACACCTCCTTGATGGCGTGCATGATGTTTTCCAGGCCCACGATGTTGAGGAAGGTTTCCTGCTGGCCGGCGAAGGACGCATCCGGCAAATCCTCGGCGGTCGCGGACGAGCGCACCGCAAAGGACATGTCGTCGCCGGATTCGGCAACCAGGCGCTGGTATTGCTCGGTGATCGCAATGGTCAGCTCCATGGGGAACGGCGTCTCGAGGATGGACTGGCGGATCTCGGCGCCGGTCCTGACCAGGGCGTTGACGTCGTCGACGTCGAGGGCGTCGAGGGCGGCATTGATCCTCTTGTCGAGACCGCTCTGGGCCAGAAAATCCCGGTAGGCCTTGGCCGTCGTCGCGAAACCGCCGGGCACGCGCACGCCCGAGTCGGCGAGCTGGCTGATCATTTCGCCCAGGGAGGCGTTCTTGCCGCCGACTTTATCCACGTCGGTCATGCGCAGCTTTTCAAAGGGAATGACGAGGGCTTCCATGCCGGATCCTTTCAAAGGGGTTCGATGGTTGAATTGGAAAGAGATTCGTCGCCCTGACCGAAACCCCCTAGGCGCCGGGCCGCGGATTCGCGGCGCGCAGCCGTGCGCAGGGATTGCGCGAGGGTTTCCTGGACGAAGGCAATGTGGGTTTCAGCCGCCGCCCGGGCCGCCACGGGCTTGCGCTCGCGAATGGCCTTGTAGAGAGCGGTATGCTGCGCGTGCAACAGGTTGGTGGCACCGGGGACGTTGCGCAACTCCCCGAGATTGAGATGGATATTGTCGTGCAGCAGCCTAAACAGGGCCGAAGAGAGATGACCCACGAGGGCGTTGTGGCTGGCCTCGCAGATGGCCTGATGAAAACTGATGTCGGATGCCGAGCGGCGGGCGAGATCATCGCCGCCGAAGGCATCACTCAGATCTTCAAAGGCCTTGTCGAGCCGCAGTTGATCGGCATCGGTGGCCCGCTCGGCCGCCCATTCGGCGGCCTGCCCTTCCAGCATGCGGCGGAAATCGAGCAAATCCTCCCGAAGATTCGGATGGGCACCGAGCATCTCCCGCCAGGGATCGATGAAGGTCGCCTCAAGGCGATCGGTGACGTAGGTCCCACCGCCCTGGCGACTATGGACCATGCCCTTTGACGCGAGCTTCTGGATGGCCTCCCGCAGGGACGGGCGCGAGACGCCCAGTTCAACCGCCAACTCGCGTTCCGCCGGAAGACGATCTCCCGGTTTGAGCGAGCCTTCGAGAATGCGCCGCTCCAGGGACGCCGCGATGGCGTCGGAGATGCGGGGAACCTGGAGCTTGCTCTGGGGCATGATGACGGCGGGTTGGTTGCTGACGGGATTGGTAAGACCACGCAATTCTAAACAAGCAAACGGCGATTCGCAAGGGCTGGGAAATCCCCTATCGATTTGACTAAACGACGGATATATCGTACATTTTATTGAATCGATATTATTGGTAATACCATTTGACCATGCAATAATTCACGACGAGCCGAAAACAGGAGACACGATGAACGAGCCCGGCGCCCCCCTAGCCCTCCCCCGCGACGTCTATTTCTTTGCCACCTGCGTGATCGACCAGTTCTTTCCCGGGGCTGGTCTCGACGCCATACGACTTCTCGAACGGGAAGGCGTACGCGTCCATTTTCCCGCGGACCAGACCTGCTGTGGCCAGCCTGCCTATACCAGCGGTTTCCATGACCAGGCACGGGAAGTTGCCGGTGCCCAACTCGACCTCTTCCCCGAACCTTGGCCCATTGTCGTGCCCTCCGGTTCCTGCGCCGGCATGATGAAGCACGCCTATCCCATCCTCTTTGCCGCCGACCCGGAGCGCAAGGCGAAAGCCGAGGCCGTGGCGAGCCGCATCTACGAATTCACCGAATTCCTGGTCAAGGTCATCGGGATGAAGCTGAACGACCGCGGCGACCCCACCACGGTCGTTCTCCACACCTCGTGTTCCGCGCGCCGGGAAATGGGCGTCCATCTCACCGGCCGCGCGCTTCTCGACCAACTCGGCCAGGTCACCATTGCCCAGCAGGCCCACGAGGCTGAGTGCTGCGGCTTTGGCGGAACCTTCTCGATCAAGCATCCCGAGATTTCCGGCGCCATGGTCAAGGACAAAGTGGATGCCCTCAAAGCCACGGGCGCGGAGCGGGTGGTCAGCGCCGATTGCGGCTGTCTGATGAACATCCTCGGTCATGCCGCCTGGCGCGACCGGCAGGAGGGCCAAGCCACGCCCTCGCTGCCTGGAGAGCACATCGCAAGCTTTTTACTGAAGCGTACGGAGCAAGCCCAATGAACGCCCGCGATCGCATCTTCGCCCGTCTGCGGGCGACCGAGGTCAGGGGGCAGCGCCCCTCACCGGAACCGGCCGAGTGGTATGCCGCCCGCGCCAGGAACGAGTCGGCTGCTGAGCTTACTGATCGCTTTGTCGCCATGATGGAAGCGGCGCGCGCCGAAGTTCATCGGGTGACTCAGGGCGACTGGGTTCGCAGGCTGTACGAAATCCTCTGTGCGAAGGGACTCGGCAATCTTCTGCTGGCCTCCGGAACCGCCCACGGCGCCGCCGCCATCGAAGGCCTGCGGGACAGCGGCATCGCCTGTCTTGCCTACGACCGCCCTATCGAAGCCTGGAAAGACGTCCTTTTCAACGACGTCCATGCCAGCCTGACAGGTGCCCGCGGGGCCATCGCCGAGACCGGCACGCTCATCCTGTGGCCCGATGCCGCCGAGCCTCGCCTGATGTCCCTGGTGCCCCCGGTGCACATCGTGCTGCTCAGTACCTCCACCATCCATCCGACCCTGATCGATGCCATGGGCGCGGAAAACTGGGCCGCAGGCCTGCCGACCAACGCCTTGCTCATCTCCAGCCCGTCGAAAACCGCCGACATTCAGCAGACGCTTGCCTACGGCGCCCACGGACCCAAGGAACTGGTGGTGCTGCTCAAGGAGGATGCATGATGGGCGCCCAGGAGAAACCCCTGCACTTCATGCCGACAGAAGGGTTCCGGCAGCGCTCCAAGGCCGTCGTCGAAAACGAGTTTCTGCAAAAGAGTTTCCGCGCCGCCATGGATTTCCTGATGACCAAGCGGGCGGCCCAGTTTCCCGACGACGACGAGTTGCAAAGTCTGCGCTCCCTGGGGGAGGCCATACGCCAGAACAGCCTCGCCAAGCTGCCGGCACTCCTGGAGCAACTGGAATCCAGGCTGACGCAGAACGGGATCCAGGTCCATTGGGCCGAGACGGCGGAGGAAGCCAACGCCATCATTATCGGCATTTGCGAAAAGCATGGCGCCCGCCGCATGGTGAAGGGCAAATCCATGGTCAGCGAGGAAATCGAGTTCAACCACGCTGCCGAGGCCGTCGGAATCGAGGCCATCGAAACCGACATGGGCGAGTACATCCTCCAACTGGCCGGCGAGAAGCCTTCCCACATCATCATGCCGGCCATCCACAAGACCAAGCAGCAAATCGCCCGGCTTTTCGAGGAAAAACTGCCCGGAGTGGCCTACACCGAAGACGTCGATACCCTGATCCAGATCGGCCGCAAGGTGCTGCGGCAGAAATTCCTGGAAGCGGACATCGGCCTCTCCGGCGTCAACATGGCCGTCGCCGAAACCGGCACCCTGGTCTTGGTGGAGAACGAAGGCAACGGCCGCCTTTCGACCACGACGCCCCGGATCCATGTGGCCATCACGGGCATCGAGAAGGTGGTTGAGAATCTCGACCACGTCCCGCCGCTCCTGTCGCTCCTGACCCGTTCGGCAACCGGCCAGAACATCACCACCTATGTGAACATGATCTCCGGACCCCGCCAGCCGGGTGAACTGGACGGTCCCGAGGAAGTCCATCTGGTGCTCCTCGACAATGGGCGAACCCAACCCTACGCCGATGAGGAATTGCGCAAGACCCTACAGTGCATCCGCTGCGGCGCTTGCATGAACCACTGTCCGGTCTATACCCATATCGGCGGCCATGCCTACGGTACGACCTACCCCGGGCCCATAGGCGAAATCATTTCGCCCCACCTGCTGGGCCTCGAGGCCACCGCCACCCTGCCCTTCGCCTCCAGCCTCTGCGGAGCCTGCGGTGAGGTATGCCCGGTACGCATTCCCATTCCCGACCTCCTGATCCGCCTGCGGTCCGAAGTCAATGCTCCGCCCGGTTCCGGCAGTACCCTCAAGGGACAGGGCGCAGGGTATAGCGGACTGATCACGGCGATCTGGCGGGGATGGGCCTGGGTGTATTCGCGGCCCGGAATGTATCGGCTCTATTCGTGGCTGGCCAGCCGGTTCAACTGGATGACGCCGGCCCGGCAAGGCGGCTGGACTTCGGTACGGATTCCCATGAAACCGGCTGCGCAGCGTTTGCGGGATAGGGTGGAGAGGAAGTGATGGATGCGCCGCCGAAGCGACAGTCCACCATCGCGAAACCCGTCAAGCACGAAGAGTCCCCCATGCCATCCGTTACCGAATCTCTCCGTCGCCACCTCCCCGCCCACCAGGTCATCACCGACGAGTTGCGTCGCCTCGCCTACGGGACGGATGCCAGCTTCTACCGGCTCGTTCCCGAGGTCATCGCCGTCGCCGAAAATGAGGAGGAGGTGCAGGCGATCCTCCAGACCGCCCAGGCCTGCAAGCGCCCCGTCACCTTCCGGGCGGCCGGCACCAGTCTTTCCGGCCAGGCCATCACCGACGGCGTTCTGGTCTTGATCGGCGAGGGTTTTGCCAGCTGCGAAATCGCCTCCGACGGAACCGCGGTGCGCCTGGGACCCGGCATCATCGGCGGCGAGGCGAACCGGCGGCTCGCCGCCTACGGCCGCAAGATCGGTCCCGATCCCGCGTCGATCAACACCTGCAAGATTGGCGGCATCGCCGCCAACAATGCGTCGGGGATGTGCTGCGGCACGGCCCAGAACAGCTACCGGACTCTGGCCGGTCTGCGGGTTGTGCTGGCTGACGGCGCCGTACTCGATACGGAGGACCCTCTGAGCGTCGACGCCTTCAATCGCAGTCACGCAGTCTTGCTCGGCGAACTCGAGCGAATGGCCGCTCAGACCCGCAGCAACCCGCAACTATCCGCCCGCATCCGGCGCAAATTCAAGATCAAGAATACGACCGGCTACAGCCTCAATGCCCTGGTCGATTACGAAGACGCCATAGAGATCCTGAGCCACCTGATGATCGGGTCCGAGGGAACGCTGGGATTCATTTCCCGGATTACCTACCGTACCGTCGTCGAAGAAGCCCACAAAGCCAGTGCCCTGGTCTTTTTTCCCACGATCGAGGCCGCCTGCCAGGCCGTGATCCGCCTCAAAGTGCAGCCGGTAGCCGCCGTCGAACTGCTGGACCGCCCTGCCTTGCGTTCCGTTGAGAGCAAGCCTGGCTTGCCGCCCATGATCCGTGGCTTGGGCGAAGACGTCGCTGCGCTGCTGATCGAGGTGCGAGCGGACGACCAAGCGACGCTCGAGAAGCGCATGGAAGACGTCCTGGCGGCCCTGGGCGGCGTCCCCACCCTGGAGCCCCCTCGCTTCTCCACCGATCCCGCGACCTGCGAGATGTACTGGAAGGTGCGCAAGGGAACCTTCCCATCGGTCGGCGCCATGCGTCGCACGGGTACGACGGTGATCATCGAGGACGTGGCCTTTCCGGTCGAATCGCTGGCGGCCGCCACCCTCGACCTGCAGGCATTGCTCAGGCGGCACGGCTACCACGAGGCGATCATCTTCGGCCACGCTCTGGAGGGCAACCTGCACTTCGTGTTCACCCAGGATTTCGGCGACGCCGCCGAAGTGGAACGCTACGCCCGCTTCATGGACGATGTCTGCCGGCTGGTGGTCGAAAAATACGATGGGTCCCTCAAGGCAGAACACGGGACCGGCCGCAACATGGCGCCTTTCGTCGAGCTCGAATGGGGACGCGAGGCTACTGATTTGATGCGCCGCATCAAGCGGCTCTTCGACCCCGAGAATCGTCTCAACCCGGGCGTCATTCTCAACGACGACCCCCAGGCCCATCTCAGGCACCTCAAGCCTCTTCCCGCTGCCGAAGACCTCGTGGACCGCTGCATCGAATGCGGTTTCTGCGAACCCCTCTGCCCCTCCCACCGCCTGACGCTTTCGCCCCGCCAGCGCATCGTCGGCTGGCGCGAATTGTCGCGTCGCACCGCCGCCAGAGAGTCTCCGGGACCGGCGGCCGCGGACTTCGCGTATCAGGGGCTGGATACTTGTGCCGGGTGCGGCCTCTGTTCCACCGCCTGCCCGGTAGGCATAGACACCGGCGAACTGATCCGCCGGCTGCGAGGTCGCCGCTTGAACCCAGGCTCCCGCCGGCTCGGAACTTGGGCTGTGGATCACTTCGACACCGTCGCCAGCATTTCCCGCTCCGGGCTCGCCGTCGGCCACTTGGCTGCGACCGTGATGGGCGACAAGGTGCTGGGCGCACTCTCCGGAGGTGCCTGGAAAAGGTCCATGCCGCGCCCGGACCGCTCGCTCGCGCAGCCGGCGGGGATTGGCGACCCGGTGGTCTATTTTCCCGCCTGCGGAGGCCGCATTTTCGGTCCTTCGGGCAACGGTGAACCGGGCCTTGCCGATACGGTGATCCGCCTCCTAGAACGTGCCGGCTATGCGCCGCGCCTGCCTGACGGCTTCGAAGGACTTTGCTGCGGTCAGATGCTGGCCAGCAAAGGCATGGCCAATGAGGCTGATGTCATGTCCCGGAACCTTGAAGCCGCTCTCCTGGCTGTCAGCGACGGGGGCCGCCTGCCGGTCATCATGGATGCCAGCACCTGTAGTGCGCGGATGCAAAAGCATCTGGCAGGGCGCCTGAAGCTCTACGATTTTCACGAATTTGCCCACGACGCCCTGCTGCCCAGACTCTTGCTGAAAAAAAAGCCGGGGCCCGTCGCCCTGCACGTCAATTGCAGCGTCCGCAAGAATGCCGCCGACGCCAAGCTGCGGAGGGTCGTTGCCGCCTGTGTCGAGAGCGTCGTCGAACCGTCCGGGGTGACCTGCTGCGGTTTCGGCGGTGACCGGGGTTTCGCCGTTCCGGAACTCAACGTCCATGCCCTGCGCAGGATCCACGAGCAACTGCCGACGGCCTGTTCCTGCGGAGTGTCCACCAACCGTACCTGCGAAATCGGGCTCACGGCCGAAACCGGCAGAACTTATCGCTCCATCGCCTATCTGCTGGAGGAATGCAGCCGCCCCACGGAAGTGGGCTGCTGAGTGTTTTCCCTAGCTGGCGCCAGCACGGCAATTTGTTAATTTTCAATCTCCCCACCTGGAAAGGAAGAGCCTTGTACAAGAAAGTCCTGATCGCCATCGACGACAGTCAAACGGCGCGGTGCGCCCTGACCGAAGCCGCCTATATCGCCAAGACCCACGGCGCCGCCCTGTGCATTGTCCACGTTGCCGACGAAACCCTGATGGGCATGCACCACCGTACCCTCACCACCACATTGAACCTGGATCACGCGCGCCAGGCCATCGTGGACGCCGGCAAGAAGCTCCTCGAAGAGGCAATAGCGCAAGTTGCCGACCCGTCCGTTGAAACCCGCTTGCTCGAGGCGAGCGACAGACGCGTTTCGGAAGTCATCATCGATGCCGCCCAGGAATGGCAAGCCGACCTCATCGTCGTCGGCACCCATGGCCGTCGGGGGCTGGAACGCCTTATCATCGGGTCGGTGGCCGATCAACTGGTTCGCTTGTCCCCGGTATCCACGCTTCTGGTCCGCAAGCATTGATGACGAACGCACTCCACGACGACAAGGACGAACCCCTTCGCTCCGATATCCGCCTTCTGGGCCGCTTGCTGGGCGACACGGTACGCGAGCAGGAGGGCGACGCTGTCTTCGCCCTTGTCGAACGGGTCCGCCAGACCGCCGTACGCTTTGCCCGGGACGGGGACCCTGCCGCCCGGGCCGAGCTCGCTGCCCTGCTCGATCCTCTGCCTCGGGATACCACCCAGGCAGTCGTCCGCGCCTTCAGCTATTTCCTGCAGTTGGCCAACATCGCCGAGGATCAGCACCACATTCGCCGTCGCCGGGCTCACGATCTCGCCGATTCACCTCCCCGCGAGGGTAGCCTGCCCTTCGCCCTGGACCGTCTGGCGGAAGCCGGCGTGGCCCGGGACGCCGTGGCCGATTTTTTTGCCCACGCCCTGATATCGCCGGTGCTCACGGCGCACCCGACCGAAGTCCAGCGCCAGAGCACCCTGCAAAGCCAGCGGGAGATCGAGCGCCTGCTCGACCTGCGGGACCGCCAGCAATTGACGCCGGAAGAGCAGGCGGAAAACGATACCGGCCTGGCCGCCGCCGTGCTCACGCTCTGGCAGACCCGTATGCTGCGCCCGCTGCGGCTCAAGGTCATCGACGAAGTGAAGAGCGGGATCGGCTATTTCACCAGCACGTTCTTCGCCGAACTCCCCAATCTCTACATCCAGACGGCCGAGCGACTGGAATCGAGCTACCCGGGAGCACGCTGGGCGCTGCCGGCTTTCTTTCGCGTCGGAAGCTGGATCGGCGGCGACCGGGATGGCAATCCTTTCGTCACCGCGGATATCCTGCGCGAAGCCCTGCGGCTCCAGTCGGCGGCGACCCTCGATTTCTACCTCGAGGAAATCCATGAATTGGGCGGCGAATTGCCCATGTCCAGCCTTCTGGTCCAGGTGACGCCGGAACTCACGGCCCTGGCCGAGGCATCGCCGGACAAATCCCCCCAGCGAGCCGACGAGCCTTATCGCCGCGCCCTGACCGGCATCTACGCCCGTCTGGCGGCAACAGCCCGCCGCCTGGACCGCCTGGAACCCCTGCGCCATGCGGTCGGGGAGGCAGAACCCTACGCCTCCGCCGGCGAGCTGCGCAACGACCTGAAGGTCGTCTCCGCCTCCCTCAAGGCGAACGGCAGCGCCCGATTGGCCGGAGGCCGCTTGCGCAGGCTTCTCCGGGCCATTCAGGTTTTCGGCTTTCACCTCGCCCCCATCGACCTGCGGCAGAATTCCGACGTCCATGCGCGCACCGTGGGCGAGCTCTTTTCCGCCGCCGGTCGCTGTCCCGACTACGAGGCCCTGGACGAAGCGGGCCGCATTGCCCTCCTGACCCAGGAGTTGCACACCCCGCGGCCCTTGTATTCGCCCTTCCTCGAATACTCCGACGAAGCCCGGGGCGAATTGGCCATCTTCTTCGCCGCGCGGGAAATGCGCGAGCGTTACGGCGCCGCCGCCCTGCCCAATTGCATCATCTCCAAGACCGATGGCGTCTCAGACCTCCTCGAAGTGGCGCTGCTGCTCAAGGAAACCGGTCTACTCCGACCCGGCGCCGCTCCACGGCTGGACATGAACATCATCCCGCTGTTCGAAACCATCGGAGACCTGCAGCGGGCGGCGGCCACCATGGAAGGCCTCTTCCGCCTTGCGGCCTACCGCGATCTGCTGGGTTCCCGGGGCATGGAGCAGGAGATCATGCTCGGCTATTCGGACAGCAACAAGGACGGCGGCTTTCTCACCTCGGGCTGGGAACTCTACAAGGCCGAGATCGCGCTCACCCGCGTCTGCCGTGACCATGGCGTGCGCCTGCGGCTCTTCCACGGCCGTGGAGGATCGGTCGGCCGTGGCGGCGGCCCCAGCTATCAGGCCATCCTCGCCCAGCCGGCAGGAGCGGTTTCGGGGCAGATTCGCCTCACCGAGCAGGGAGAAGTCATCTCGACCAAGTACGGCAACCCGGGAACCGGCCGCAGGAACCTGGAGGTCCTGCTGGCTGCCACCCTCGAGGCCAGCCTCACCGACCACGAAAACCGGGTCGAGCCGGCGGAGGCCTTCCATCCGGTGATGGATCGCCTTTCGGACCTGGCTTTCCGCGCCTATCGCGGCCTTGTCTATGAAACCGAGGGATTCACCCGGTATTTCCGTCAATCCACGGTGGTGTCGGAAATTGCCAACCTGAACATCGGCAGCCGGCCTGCTTCACGCAAAGCTTCCGACAGCATCGAGGACCTGCGGGCCATACCCTGGGTCTTCAGCTGGGCTCAGTGCCGCCTCATGCTGCCCGGATGGTTCGGCTTCGGCTCCGCCGTCGACGTCTGGCTGCAGGAGAATCCAGCGGGTCTCGCCACCTTGCGCCGCATGTTCCATGCGTGGCCCTTCTTCCAGACGCTGCTTTCCAATATGGACATGGTTCTGGCCAAATCCGACCTCGCCATCGCCTCGCGCTATGCCGAGCTGGTGACTGAAGACGGCCTGCGCGATCGGGTGTTCGGAGCGATCCGCAGGGAATGGGAGCTTACCCGCAAGCACCTGCTGGCCATCGAAGAGCAGGAGGATTTCCTGGCCGACAACCCCCTTCTCAGACGTTCCATCCAGCAGCGTTTCCCGTACATGGATCCTCTGAACCATCTCCAAGTGGAATTGCTCAAGCGGCACCGGGCAGGGGAGACGGACGAGCGGGTAGCTCGCGGACTCCACCTCACCATCAACGGTATCGCCGCAGGCTTGCGCAACAGCGGCTGACGGCCGGTGGGCGTTTCCCGGGCCCGGGAAGTCCCGTAAAATGGCGGCTTCCCGGACCACCGCAGCCCCTGGGCGGTGACGGCCTTCTGGAGTCAGCATGCGCCCTTCTTCCCGACATCGCTCTTGGCGGACTGCCTTGATGTTTGCGACGGCTCTCGCGCTCATCGGCTGTAGCCGCGGTCCCGAAACGGGTAAGTCTTCGTCGGCCGCCAGTGCTCCCGTGGCCGACCCGGCGACCCCCCAGTCTCCCCTTGCAATCGCCGCTATCCACGGCGATCTCGCCGAGGTCAAGAAGCTGCTTGACGCCGGGGCCGAGGTTAATGCCCGCGATGCGCTCGGACGCACGCCACTGCATATGGCAGCGTTCTATGCGCGGCAACGCTCCTCGCTGCTCCTCATTTCGCGGGGATCCGAACTGGAGGCGAAGGACCGGGCAGGCATGACGGCCCTACACGCGGCTATCCTCTCCGGTAGCGAGCAGGAGGCCGAGGTCCTGCTCACCATGGGTGCAGACGTCAAGGCAATTGCCGCCAACCGGACCACCCCGCTCCATCTTGCCGCGGCAACCGGCCAGCCCGAGATGGCGAAGCTTCTGCTCGAGCACGGGGCCGAACTCCAGGCCAAGGACGCCACCGCCCATACGCCCCTTGACCTCGCAACCCGCAACCAGCATCCGGTCACCTCCGCGCTGCTCAAAGATCACAAACCCGGGAAGGCTCCTTGACCATACGCCGTACCATCTTCTACGTCTCCGACGGCACCGGCCTGACCGCGGAAGCCTTGGGACACAGCCTGCTCACCCAGTTCGAGGACGTCGTATTCCGCGAGGTGCGCATCCCTTTCCTCGACGACCGGGCCAAGGCCCAAGATGCCGTGCTCCGCATCAACGCCACGGGCGAGGAAGACGGGCTACGGCCCATCGTCTTCACCACCCTGGTCGATCAGGAACTGGCCGCCATCGTCCATGAGGCCGACGCCTTCAGCCTCTCCTTTTTCGAAACCTTCCTCGCCCCTCTTGAAGCCGAACTTGGCGTCAAGTCGAGCCATACCGTAGGCCGCTCCCACGGTTCCGCCGACAGTTCCGACTACAAGAAGCGCATCGAAGCCATCAATTACACCCTCGCCCACGACGACGGCATCACCGACCGCGACTTGGAGCAGGCCGACGTCGTTCTAGTGGCAGTTTCCCGCTGCGGCAAGACGCCAACCTCGCTGTATCTCGCCATGCAATTCGGACTCAAGGCGGCCAATTTCCCGCTCATTCCGGAAGATTTCGATCGCGGGCGCCTGCCCGGCACATTGGAGCGGCATCGCAGCAAGCTTTTCGGGCTGACCATCCAGCCCGAGAGGCTTGCCCGTATTCGCGAGGAGCGGCGCCCCAACAGCCGCTACGCCTCCCTCGCCAACTGCCGCCACGAGGTGACTGAAGCGGAAAAAATGATGCGGCGGGAAGGAATACGCTGGCTCGATTCGTCGACCAAATCGATCGAGGAAATCGCAACGACGGTGCTTCAGGAACTGCGGCTGCGCTGACGCCGCATTTCGAAGAGACAGATCGCCGCTGCTGCGGCTACGTTGAGGGATTCCACGCCGCCGGCCATGGGAATGCGCACGCGGATTCCCGCCCGCTCCAGCAGGCTGGTGCGGACCCCACGGCCTTCGGCGCCGAAGATCCAGGCAACGGGGGTTTCCAAGCGCGCTTCCCAGGGTGGCGCGCTGCCGGCCAGGCAGGTGGCGGCAACGCTTTCCCGGTAGGTGGCGAGAAAGGATTCCAGGTCGATCGCTTCATACAATGCAACGGCAAAATGGGCGCCCTGCCCGGCTCGCAGGACCTTGGGCAGCCACGCGCCGGCGCAGTCCGGGGAAAGCAGGACGTGACCGACGCCTGCCGCGGCAGCGGTGCGAATCAGGGTTCCGACGTTTCCTGGATCCTGTACGCCGTCGAGCAGAACGCAGTCCACCGCCGTGGGCAGAGCCGTCGGGGACTCCGGAATGGGGGCCAGTGCCAGGACGCCGCTCGGGTTGTCTAGGGTCCCGAGGGAGCGGAAAAGACCGTCCGGAAGACAGACGGCGCTGCGACCGGCAAGGTAGGCGGCGATTTCGCCGGTCCCTGCGCGGGATTCGCAGACCACCAGAGCCTCGACCGGACCCTGGGCGGCTTCGTAGGCGGCCACCAGGTGCAGTCCCTCGAGAACGGTGCTGCCTTCCTTGCGGCAGTCCCGGGCCGAAGCCACCAGGCGCCGCAGGCGCCTGACCAGGGGGTTATCGCGGGAATCGATCCGCTTCAGATCCATCGCCCGAGGGTGGCGATGGCAATGACCACGAATCCCAGGCTGAGATTGAATCCCACCAGCTTGCGGATTCTCCCCAGAGCTGCGGCACCGGCGGGCCAGTTGCTCGCCGCTACCGCCTCGCGCAGGGCGGTGTAAGGAACGGTCACCACGCCGACGAAGACGGCCAGCATGAGGAGCCCCAAGCCGAACATCAGATGAAGGTGGGGCGGCGCGACGGCAAATCCCTGGGTAGCGAGCATGATGAATCCACTGACCAGGATGAGAGCGACGGCTGCCCAGACAAAGCGGAAGAAGCGCTCGAAGACCTTGACCCAGAGCGTAAGTCGTAGCGGCGGATCGAGAGTCTCTGCGGCCACCGGACGCAGGCAGACGTAGGCGAAGAACATCCCGCCGACCCAGACGACGACCCCGGCAAGGTGCAGGAAAAGCCAAAGAGGCTGGGTATTCATTGCTTTTTCTCCTCGAGAACTGCGCGCACGGGCGCGTAACTGCGGCGATGGATGGGACTGGCCCCGTTCGCCTTTAGGGCGGCGAGGTGCGCGGCGGTGGGATAGCCCATGTGGCCTGCCAGACCGTACTGGGGATAACGTTCTGCAAGGCGGCGCATTTCCGCGTCGCGGCTGGTCTTGGCCAGAATCGATGCCGCCGCGATGGGCGCCACGCTGGCATCCCCTTTGACGATGGTCTGCACTGGACAGTTCAAGCTCGGCGGAATATTTCCGTCTACCAGGGCGGCTTCGGGCACCACGCCGAGGCGGGCAACCGCCCGCGCCATGGCCAAGAGGGTCGCCCGGAGGATGTTCAGATCATCGATCTCTTCCACCGTCGCCCAGGCCACGGCCCAGGCAATGGCCTCGGCCTTGATCGTCTCTGCCAGGCACTCCCGCCGCTTTTCCGAAAGTTTCTTGGAGTCGTCGAGCCCGGCAATGGGTCGCGCACCATTGAGGATCACCGCGGCGGCGACGACCGGCCCAGCCAGGGGGCCGCGCCCCGCTTCATCGATCCCGCACACGAGGCCGGCAGGATAGATCAGCTCAGGCACTGGAGCACCGCCTCCGCCGCCCGGGCGGCAGTCCCCTGACGCAATTGAAGGTGGATGTCGGTGAATACGGCTGCGAGGGCCTCGGCGCCGGCCTTGTCCTCATAAAGCCTGACCAGGGCGGCGGCCAGATTGTCCGGAGTGGCTTCCTCCTGAAGAATTTCGGGTACGACGAAGCGTCCGGCCAGGATATTGGGCAGTCCGACATAGGGCAGATAGCCCATACGCCTCATGATCCAGGCCGACGCCGGGGCGACCTTGTAGGTGATGACCATGGGACGCTTGACCAGCGCAGCCTCCAGGGTGGCCGTGCCGCTTGCCACCAGGGCGACGTCAGCGGCGCCGAGAGCGTCCTGGGCGTGACCGAAAAGGAGGCGGAACGGAACGTCGGCGGCTTGGCCTTCGTAAATCGCCTGCTCGAACAGGAGCCGGGTTTCCCGGGTGGCGAGCGGAACCAGAAAACGGGAGTTCGGATAATGGCGCTCGTGGAGCAACTTGGCAGTGGCGACGAAGGTCGCCGCCATATATTGCAGTTCGGACTGCCGCGATCCGGGCAGCAAGGCAAATATGGGTGCGGCGGCCGGGAGTTCGAGCCGCACCCTAACCTCTGCCTTGTCGGTGGTCAGCGGGATGGTGTCGGCCATGGGGTGGCCGACGTAGGCCACCGGAATACCTGCCTTCTGATAGAGGGGCGGTTCCATGGGAAAGAGCGCCAAGACCTTGTCCACCGCCCGGTGCATCGATTTGATCCGTCCTCCCCGCCAGGCCCAGATGGAGGGACTGATGTAGTGGATGGTGCGGATTCCCCGCCGCTTCAGGGCCGCCTCGAGATCGAGGTTGAAATCCGGCGCATCGACGCCGATGAAGACATCGGGAGGGTCCGCAAGCAGACGCTTTTTCAATTGTCTACGGATGCCGGCAATTTCGCGGTAATGCCGCAAGACCTCGAAATAGCCCCTCACCGCAAGCTTTTCCGCCGGCCACCAGGCGTCGAAGCCCTGACTCTCCATGCGCGGGCCGCCGATCCCGAAAAACTTCGCCCGCGGCAGACGCTCACGCAAAGCCGCCAGCAGGTGGCTGGCCAGCAGGTCCCCCGAAGCCTCGCCCGCCACCAGGGCGATGCGGACTTCTCTTCCCACTTCCTTCATCGAATGATGCCGCGTTTCGAAACGTCCAGGAATTCGACCAAGAGCCGAACGTCCGGCTGGATTTGCGCTTCTTCGATCAGTTTTGCCCGCGCTTCTTCCAACATCAGACCCGACTTGTAGAGCGTTCGGTAAGCCCGCTTGAGGGCGGTGATCGCCTCGGATGAAAAGCCGCGCCGCTTGAGACCCTCGGTATTGATCCCGTACGGCTGGGCAGTATTGCCGGCCGCCATGAGGTAGGGCGGAATGTCTTGCAGGACGACGGTTCCGACGGCGGTCATGACATGGGCGCCGATACGGCAGAACTGATGCACCCCGGTATAGCCGCCCAGGATGGCCCAATCGTCGATATGGACGTGGCCGGCCAGTTGGGCATTGTTGGCGAAGGTGGTGTGGTGGCCAACCTGGCAGTCATGGGCGATATGCACATAGGCCATGATCCAGTTGTCGTTGCCGATGCGGGTGACGCCCGCATCCTGGGCCGTTCCCAGGTTGAAGGTGCAGAATTCGCGGATGGTGTTGCGATCGCCGATTTCCAGACGCGTATCCTCGCCGGCGTATTTCTTGTCCTGGGGCACTTCGCCCAGGGAGCAGAATTGGTAGATGCGATTCTCGCGACCAATTCGGGTGTGCCCCTTGATCACCACGTGGGGACCGACCTCGGTGTGGTCGCCGATTTCGACGTCGGCCCCGATCAGCGAGTAGGCCCCGATCGTCACCTGGGCGCCGATCCTTGCCGCCGGATCGACGATGGCGGTAGGGTGAATCATTGCTGGATATCCCGTTTGGCGCACATGAGCTTGGCCTCGGCGACCACCAGACCATCCACCCGGGCTTCGGCCTTGTATTTCCAGATTCCCCGCATCTGCCGCTCGATCTCGACATGCAGATGCAACTGATCACCGGGCATCACTGGCTTTTTGAAGCGCGCCTCGTCGATGCCGACGAAGTAGAAGACCGAGTTGGGATCGGGTTTCTCGCCCATGGTCTTGAACGACAGAATACCCGCCGCCTGCGCCAGGGCCTCCATGATGAGAACGCCAGGCATCACGGGATGGTGGGGAAAGTGCCCCTGAAAGAAGGGCTCGTTGATGGTGACGTTCTTGTAGGCGTGGATCGATTTGCCGACTTCCATGGCGAGCACCCGGTCCACCAGGAGGAAAGGGTAACGGTGGGGCAGGTGCTCAAGTATGCTATGAATGTCCATTTTATCAACTCTCTACGTTAGTTTTTGAAAGTATTTTCTCTAACTCTGAAACCCGGGCCGCCAAGGCGGCCAAATGACGAATCTGGGCCGCGTTACGGAGCCAACGATCATGCTCCTCCAGGGGAAAGAGGGCAGTGTACTTTCCAGCGCGGGTTATGCTTTTCATGACCATCGTTCCGGGGGAAATGACGGTCCCCGCCACGATCTCGAGATGACCGAGGATCATTGCCGCCCCACCTATCATGCAACCCTTGCCGACCCGCGTACTCCCGGCGATGCCGACACAGCCCGCGATCACGGTATGGTCCCCGATGACGCAGTTGTGCCCGATCTGGATCTGATTGTCCAACTTGACGCCATCGCCAACGATCGTATCGTCCAGGGCTCCCCTATCGATCGAGGTATTGGCTCCGATTTCGACGTCATCACCGACCACCACGCGGCCGATCTGAGGAATCTTGACCCAGGTGCCCTGGTCCGGGGCAAATCCGAATCCATCGGCCCCGATCACCGCACCGGAATGGATGATCGCCCGTTTGCCTATCCTGCACCCGGGGTAAACGGTGGCCCGGCCATGCAGCAGGCTCCCCTCGCCGATACTGACACCGTCCCCGATGACGCAACCGCCGTGAATGACGACCCCATCCCCGAGGAGTACATCGCGGCCGATGACCGCTTGGGGACCGATGCTGACTCCCGCCGGCACATCCGATTCGACGGTCGCCGTCGGATGCACGCCCAACGGGGGCGCAGGGAAGGGATGGAGCAGGCTGGCAACCCGGGCGTAATACGCATAGGGATTGGCCGCGACAATCCGCGCGCCCGGGTAGTCCGCAGCGCTTTCAGCGCCAACGATGACCGCCCCGGCCCTTGTGGTCTGCAGTTGCTTGCGGTACTTGGGATTGGCCAGAAAGGCAATGTCGCCTTCTTCGGCCGACGCCAGAGTCGCCACGCCATAAACCCGCTTCTCGGCGTCCCCAAGCACATCGCCGCCCAAGCGGGCGGCGATGTCTGCGAGCCGAAAACCCCTTCCGTCCGGGGAGGACATCATTTGGCCTCGGAAAGCGCCTTGATGACTTTTTCGGTAATGTCCAGGCGAGGACTGACCCAGACGACATCCTGCAGAATCAGGTCGTACTTCTCCGTCTCGGCAATCTGCTTGATGGCCTTGTTCGCCTTTTCGATCACCGCAGCGTTCTCCTCGTTCTGGCGAAGGTTCAGATCCTCCCGGAATTCACGCTGCTTGCGCTGGAATTCGCGGGAAAGTTCGGCGAATTCCTTCTCTTTGGTGCGGCGGTCCGCCTCGGACATGGTCACGGAGTTCTTTTCCAGGTTTTCCTGCATGCCCTGTAGCTGTTTTGCCATACGCTGCAAATCCTGGTCACGCTTGGAAAATTCCCCTTCCAGCTTCTTGGCCGCTTTGACCGCCGCCGGAGCATCGCGGAAGATGCGCTGGGTATTGACATAGCCGATCTTCAACTGATCGGCCGAAACCGAACCTGCAGCGAGCGCTGCAATGCTCATGGCGGCGACGAAGAGAAATCTGGCTTTCATCAACTCGGTACTCCTGGATTAAAAAGTCGTTCCCATCTGGAACTGGAATCGTTCGGTCTTGTCGCCGTCTTTCTTGTTGATCGGGGCGGCGACGCTGAATTTGAGGGGCCCGAGAGGCGAGATCCAGGCTGCGGAAATCCCCGTGGCCGACCGCAATTCGCCAAAATCCAGTTGTTCTCCCTTGGCGTACACGTTGCCGAAGTCGACAAACAGCCCCATGCGCAAAGACTTTTCGAACCCCGGAACACCCCACAGCAATTCGGCGCCACCCAGCACCATCCGATTGCCCCCCAAGCGCTCGTCGGTAAGCACACCGTTTTTCGTATCCCGAGGCCCCAGGCTCGCCGAGGCATAACCGCGGACGGAGCCGATGCCCCCAGCGTAGAAGTTCTTGTAGAACGGCAGGCTCTGGCCTCCGAGACCATTGGCAAAGCCAACCTGGCCATTGAGGGCGAGTACGAAATCCTTGCTTACTGGAAGGAAATGCTGCAACTGATAGGTCGCCCGGTAATACTTCAGATCGCCCCCCGGTACGGCCACTTCCAGGGCTGCCTTCTGCAGCGTC
The DNA here is from genome assembly GCA_035345935.1 of Rhodocyclaceae bacterium. Lineage (GTDB taxonomy): Bacteria > Pseudomonadota > Gammaproteobacteria > Burkholderiales > Rhodocyclaceae > SSSZ01. The sequence continues at coordinate 41,736 of DAORDK010000002.1, forward strand.
CCCGAAGTCGGATAGATGAAGCTATCCTTGCCGTCGCTGACCCAGCTGACCGAAAGCGGAATCGAAATATTGGAATTGCCGAATTCATTGACGAAATCGATGTAGCGATTGGGGCTGTCGCTGAAGACGTCAACCGTTGTCTTGTCGAACCCCGCTCCGAAGGTCAGCGACTCCTTTTCGGCAATGGGGAACCCGAAACGGATACCGCCGCCGGTCGAACTCGTGCGATAGCGGCCCACGGTCAGCGAAGTCGGATTGACGTTGCGATGGTAGAAGTCCCAGCCCTGGCTGATCCCATCGACGGTGAAGTACGGGTCGGTGTAGGAGAGGGCGATGACCCGGTTGATCTTGCCGGTATTGATCTGGGCGGAGACGTTCTTGCCACTGCCAAAAATGTTGGCCTGGGAAATCGATCCTGACAGGACGATTTTTTCGGTCGACGAGAAGCCCGCACCGATCATCAGGGTCCCATTGGGCTTCTCGGTCACGTTGAGATTCACGTCGAGTTGATCCGCGGTTCCTGGAACCGGGGGCGTCTCGACGGCGACCTCCTGAAAAACGCCGAGTTTATCGACCCGTTGCTTGGACAGTGCGACCTTGCCGGAATCGTACCAACCGCCTTCCATCTGGCGCATCTCACGCCGAATGACTTCGTCCCTGGTTCGGGTATTGCCGGTGATGTTGATGCGCCGGACATAGACCCGCTTGCCCGGATCGACGAAGATGGTGAACGCGACCTGATGCTTTTCCTTGTCGACTTCCGGCGCGGCATTGACGTTGGCGAAAGCGTACCCTTCCTTGGCTAGGCGATCGGTCACCGCCTTGGTGGAATCGTTCAGTCTTTCCCGCGAAAACACATCGCCCGGACGAACGCTGACCAGAGGACGCAACTCGGGCTCGCCCAGGATGAGGTCCCCCGCCAGTTTGACTGAGGAAACCTGGTAGCGCTCGCCCTCGCTGATGTTGATGGTGATGTAGACGTCCTGCTTGTCGGGCGAAATCGAGACCTGGGTCGATTCGACCGCGAACTCCAGATACCCCCGGTTCATGTAGTGCGATTTGAGCTTTTCCAGGTCCGCGGATAGCTTTTGGCGGGAATACTGGTCGTTCTTGCTGTACCAGGTCATCCACCCCGGGGTGGTGAGTTCGAAAAGGCCTAGGAGATCCTTCTCCTTGAAGTCCTTGCTGCCAACAATGCTGATCTGGCGAATCTTGGCCGCCCGACCTTCCTCGATATTGAAATTGATGCCGACGCGATTCCGCTCGAGGGGGGTCACCGTCGTGGTGACATTCGCGGCGTAACGTCCGCGGGCCAGATACTGGCGTTTCAGTTCCTGTTCCGCTTTTTCAAGCTGTGACCGGTCGAAGATGCGACCGTCGGCGATACCGGTTTCCTTCAGCGCTTTGAGGATCTGATCCTTCTCGAATTCCTTCATGCCGTCGAAGGCAATCTGGGCTATCGCCGGACGCTCCTGGAGAACGACGACCATGACGTCCTTTTCGACTTCGATGCGAACGTCCTTGAAGAAGCCTGTGGCAAAGAGCGCCTTGATGGCCTGGGCGGCCTTGTCGTTGGTGAGGGTGTCACCGACCTTGACGGGCAGGTAGCTGAAGACGGTTCCCGCCTCGGTACGCTGAATGCCTTCGATACGGATATCTTTGATGGCAAAGGGATCGAACGCCAAGGCAGGCATGGCGACGGCACCGGCCAGCAGGATAGCCAGGAAGGATTTATTCATCTTCAGCCGGAAAGCAGGCGGTTTATGTCGTTAAAAAAAGCAAAAGCCATCAGGGCCAACAAGAGGGAAAGGCCAATCTGCTGGCCGATTTCCATGGCCCGCTCCGACAGGGGGCCGCGCCTGACAACTTCGATCATATGATACATCAAATGCCCCCCGTCCAGCACCGGAATGGGCAGCAGATTGAGTACTCCGAGGCTGATACTGACCAGAGCCATGAATTTCAGGTAATAGTCGAGACCAAGCTTGGCCGATTGCCCCGCATAGTCAGCGATGGTCACCGGTCCGGAAAGATTGCGCCAGGAAACTTCCCCAGTCAGCATCTTGCCCAGCATCACCAAGCTGAACACGGACTTGTCCCAGGTTTCTTCGATGGCCTTAGCACCGGCAGTAAGGAAATCGTAGCTCACCCGAGTACGAACCTCCCGCAGCGGTTCGTCGCTCTCGGCAGGAGCTACGCCTATGCGGCCGATTGTGTGGCGCCGTTCTTCCACCTCGGCAGGTACCACGGTGAGTTCTTCCTCGCCACCTGCGCGGGCCACCCGGAAACGCAGCCCCTTTCCGGGCGAGCTGCGAACGATGACCACCACATCGGGCCAGCGATCCACGACCTGGCCGTCGATGGCCAGCACTCGGTCGCCCTGTTTCAGGCCCGCCACTTCTCCTGGGCTGTCGGGGACGACCCTGCCGACCACTGCTGGAATCGGCGGCCGATAGAACGTCAGTCCCAGGCGTTCGAATGCATCCCCTTCCCAGCCACGGGCGCCCGCCAGAACAAGATCCAATCGGCGAACGGAGATGAGCCCCGCTTCGTCGATCACCTCGACGCGGACATCTTCCTGTTCGACAGCCTTTTTCAGGACCTGCCAGCGGAAATCGGTCCAGGTCCGTACCGCTTCGCCATCGACATTGCGCACCAGCTCCCCATTGGCGAACCCGGCCACGGCCGCGGGGCTTCCGGCGGACGGCGTACCGAGGATGGGAAGCAATTCGTCGCTTCCGGCCAGGAAGACGCCCCAGTAAAGCACGATGGCCAGAAGAAAATTGGCCAGGGGACCGGCAACGACGATGGCGCTGCGGCGCCCAACGCCCTGGCGGTTGAAGGCCCGATGAAGCTCGTGGGGGGCCACCTCGCCTTCCCGCTCGTCGAGCATCTTGACGTAGCCTCCCAAGGGAAAGGCCCCCAAGACCCATTCCGTCTCGTCAGCACCCGAGATGCGGGACCACAGGGGGCGGCCGAAACCGACCGAGAAACGGAGCACCTTGACGCCACACAGACGGGCCACGAGAAAGTGGCCGAACTCATGCACGACGATCAGGACGCCCAACACCACCACGAAGGCGGCGGCATAGACAGGAAAATCGCTCACCGCTTGCGTCAGTCGCCGATGAGGCCGTGGGCGACGCGTCGCGCCTCGCCATCGGAGCCCAGGACATCTTCGAGACTGCCCTCCGGTCCCGCCGGAAGCCGATCGAGAGTCGCGGCGATCACCCGGGCAATTCCGAGAAAGGGCAATTTGCGATCGAGGAAAGCGGCAACGGCGACCTCATTGGCGGCGTTGAGGATGGCCGGCGCGGTTCCTCCGGCGGAGAGAGCATCGTAGGCCAGCCGGAGGCAGGGAAACCGCTCGAAATCCGGCGCCTCGAAATCGAGCCGGGCGAGCTTGAAAAGGTCGAGGGGCTCCACCCCCGATTCGATCCGCTCCGGATAGGCCAGCGCGTGGGCAATAGGCGTTCGCATGTCGGGATTGCCGAGCTGGGCGATGATGGAGCCATCGACGTAATCGACCAGCGAATGGATGACGCTTTGGGGATGGACGACCACCTGGATGCGCTCAGGCTCGCAATCGAATAGCCAGCGGGCCTCGATGACTTCCAGGCCTTTGTTCATCATGGTGGCCGAATCGACCGAAATCTTGCGGCCCATGACCCAGTTCGGATGGGCGCAGGCGGATTCCGGGGTCACCTCGGCCAGCGCCTCCACCGGCGTCGTCCGAAACGGCCCACCCGAAGCGGTGAGCAGGATGCGCCGAACCCCACAGCGCCGGAGCCCGGTGGAAAAATCAGCCGGCAGGGACTGGAAGATGGCATTGTGTTCGCTATCCACCGGAAGCAGACGCCCGCCCGATTCCCGCATCGCCGCCATGAACAGCTCACCGGCCATCACCAGGGCCTCCTTGTTGGCGAGCAGTATCTTTTTGCCCCGGCGGGCTGCGGCCAAAGTCGGCGCAAGGCCCGCGGCACCGACAATGGCGGCCATCACGGTATCGACTTCGGGATGGGTCGCCAGATCGATGAGCGAATCGACTCCATGGAGCACTTCGGTGCTCACCCCGGCGGTCTTCAACCGCCCGGCCAAGTCATCGGCCAGTCGAGCATCGCGCAGGACGGCGTAAGGCGGCCGGAATTCCACGCACTGCTCGAACAGGCGGTCGACTTGGCTATGGGCACAGAGGCCGAAAATCCGGTAACGGCCTGGGTGCCGACGGACCACGTCAAGCGTGTTGACACCGATTGATCCCGTGCACCCCAGGAGGGTGAGACTCTGGCGCTTCATCCGCCTGCCCTTCCGGACAGAAGCCACAGGCACGCCACGGTCGGCAGGGTCGAGGTCAGGCTGTCGATGCGGTCAAGCACCCCTCCATGACCGGGGAGTATGGTGCTGCTGTCCTTCAGCCCCGCTTGGCGCTTGAGCAGTGATTCGAAAAGATCGCCCAGGATGCTCACGGCAGTCACCAGGACAAGGCCCGGTAGCCATACGAGGAGCGACCCTTCGCCGCCGAAGAGACCATGCCGAAGGGCGAGTCCATAGAGCATCACTGCGATACCGGCGCCGATGGCTCCTTCCCAGGTCTTTCCAGGACTGACCGTTGGCGCAAGTTTGTGCCGACCCCAGGTCTTGCCTGCAAAATAGGCGGCGATGTCCGCGAGCCAGACGACCGCCAGGATCGCCAGCAATACCCCGGGGCCAAGGACGCGCAACTGCACGATGGCCAACCAGGCGGGAAGCAAGACCAGCAAACCGACGATCGCGCCGCCCACTCGTCCCGGCCACTTGAATCGCAGCCACAGCGGGACGACAAGGAGCCAGAAAGCCAAAGCCGGGAGGTAGAGGGCGATCGCTTCATCGGTTTGCGTCACTTCGACCAGTTGCGGCCGGCCCACGGTCAATCCCACTGCCAGCAATCCCAGGGCAATGCCATAGGCCACCCGCTTGCCGCTCGCCCATTGGACCAGCCCTCCCCATTCCCAGGCGGCGATCGCCGTCGCAGCCGCCATCAACAGAGCCCACTGCACCTGGGTCAGGAGAAACAGGCTCGGCAGCAACACCGCCAGGAGGCCTATCGCCGTGGCGATGCGGGTCTTAAGCATGGGAAGGCGTCGCGACTGCCGACGGCAACTGCTCGCTGGTGCGTCCGAAACGGCGTTCCCGCTGGTGATACGACTCAATGGCCGCGTCCAGGGCTTTCCCATCGAATTCTGGCCAGAGCAGGTCGGTGAAGTGGAGCTCGGTATAGGCCAGTTGCCAGAGCAGGAAATTGCTGATTCTCTGCTCTCCCCCGGTCCTGATGAAGAGATCGGGCTCAGGGGCGAAACTCATCGCCAGGTAGGGTTCCAGGTCGCTCTCCGCCCATTGCGCGAGATCAGGTCGCTCGGTCCGCAGGCGATTGGCGGCCTGGATGATGTCCCAGCGACCCCCGTAATTCGCCGCGACCGTCAGTTGAAGACGTTGATTGGCCATGGTCTTCGCTTCCGCTTCGCCGATCAGCTCCCGCAGTTTGGGATCGAACCGGCTGATATCGCCGACGATCCGCAAGCGCACCCCGTTGCGGTGGAGCTTCGCGACTTCCTGTTCGAGGGCCTTGACGAAGAGTTGCATGAGCAAGCTCACCTCCTCCGCCGGGCGACGCCAATTCTCGGAACTGAAGGCAAACAGCGTGAGGAACTCGACTCCGCGTTCGAGGCAGGCTTTGACCATCTCGCGGACCGTCTCGACCCCCCGTTTGTGGCCCGCAAAGCGCGGCAGGAAGCGCTTCTTTGCCCAACGGCCATTGCCGTCCATAATGACGGCGATATGCCGCGGGACTGGCGGCGTCTCGGGAACTTCCCGGGTTGAGCTCGTGAAAATGGGCATGCGATGCGGGCCGCGTCAGACCTGCATCAACTCGGCCTCTTTCTGGGCCAGAATCTTGTCCACCTCGGCGACGTACCTGTCGGTGAGTTTCTGGACGTCGTCCTGGGCGCGGCGCTCGTCATCCTCAGGAATCTCATGTTTCTTGAGGGCATCCTTGAGATGGGTGTTGGCGTCGCGGCGCAGGTTGCGGATCGCCACCTTGGCCGTCTCGCCTTCTTGACGGACCACTTTGGTCAGGTCGCGACGGCGTTCCTCGGTGAGCGCCGGCATGGGAACGCGGATCAACTCGCCTTGGGTAGCGGGGTTGAGACCCAGGTCCGAATCGCGGATCGCTTTCTCGACCTTCTGGACCATGTTCTTTTCCCAGGGCTGGACCCCCAGGGTGCGCGCATCGATGAGGGTAATGTTGGCCACCTGATTGACCGGCACCAGGGACCCGTAATAATCCACCTGGACGTGATCCAGAAGGCCGACGTGAGCACGGCCGGTACGGACCTTGGCCAGATCGGCTTTGAGCGCTTCCAGGGAGCGCTGCATCTTGTGCTCCGCGGTTTTTTTCAATTCGGCAATCATCACGTTCTCCGTCAGCAATAAACCAACGTACCCTCGTCTTCGCCGCAGACGACGCGCTTCAACGCACCGGCCTTGAAGATGGAAAACACGTTGATCGGCAGTTTCTGGTCGCGGCACAGGGCGAACGCCGTGGCATCCATGACCGCGAGGTTGCGCGAAATCGCTTCGTTGAAGCTGATCCGGTCGTAGCGGGTGGCGGAAGGATCCTTCTTGGGGTCGGCGGTGTAGATGCCGTCGACCTTGGTCGCCTTGAGAACGATTTCCGCACCGATCTCCGATCCCCGCAGCGCGGCGGCGGTATCGGTGGTAAAGAAGGGATTGCCTGTCCCGGCACCGAAGACGACGATCTTGCCTTCTTCGAGATAGCGGATGGCCTTGCCCCGGATATAGGGTTCGACCACCTGCTCGATATTGAGCGCCGACTGGACTCGGGAATTGAGTCCCGCCTGGCGGAAGGCATCGGACAAGGCCATGGCGTTCATCACCGTGGCCAGCATGCCCATGTAGTCGGCGGTGGCACGGTCCATCCCGGTGGCCGTGCCGGCCATGCCGCGAAAGATGTTGCCTCCGCCGATGACCACGCCGATTTCCACCCCCAGATCGGCGACCGCCTTGATCTCGCCGACGATGTCCGCGATGGTCTGCGGATTGATGCCGTAGGCGTCGTCGCCCATGAGGGCTTCGCCCGAGAGCTTCAGGAGGATGCGCTTATAGCGGGGAGAAGCCATCGTCGTGGTCCCCCTGCTTACTTCTGGGAGGCTGCGGCAGCCTGGGCGGCCACTTCGGCGGCGAAGTCGGACACTTTCTTCTCGATGCCCTCGCCCACCACGTAGAGGGTGAAGCCGGCCACCGAAGCGCCCTTCTGCTTGAGCAGTTGCTCGACGGTCTGCTTGCCGTCCTCGGCCTTCACGAAGACCTGGGCCAGCAGGGTGACTTCCTTGAGGTACTTCTGGACCGTGCCTTCGGCAATCTTTTCCAACATGGCTTCCGGCTTGTTGTCGGCCCTAGCCTTTTCGATCGCAATGCGCCGCTCGGTCTCGATCAATTCGGCGGAAACACCGCTTGCGTCAAGCGCCTTGGGCTTGGATGCCGCGATGTGCATGGCGAGATCCTTGGCCAGTTGCTCGTCGCCGCCGACCACGTCGATGACGACGCCGATCTTGGAACCGCCATGGACGTAGGAAGTCAGCTTGCCTTTGGCCTCCAGCCGCACGAAGCGGCGGATCGACATGTTTTCGCCGATCTTGCCGACCAGGGCGGAGCGGGTGGACTCGACGGTACCTTCGCCCATGGGCAGGGCGGACAGCGCCGCCACGTCGGCGGGGGCGCGGGTCGCCACCAGCTCCGCGCAACCCTTGGCGAGGGCGATGAATTCGTCGTTCTTGGCGACGAAGTCGGTTTCGCTATTGACTTCGATCATGGCGCCCAGCTTGCCGTCGCCGGACAGGTAGAGCCCGACCACGCCTTCGGCGGCGATGCGGGCGGCGGCCTTGGTCGCCTTGTTGCCGAGCTTGACGCGGAGGATTTCCTCCGCCTTGCCCATGTCCCCGTCAGCTTCGGTGAGGGCCTTCTTGCATTCCATCATGGGCGCGTCGGTCTTGCCGCGCAGTTCAGCCACCATGCTTGCGGTAATTGCCGCCATATCTTCTCCTAGATGCTTGACACGCGAGGAAGGCGGGGTGAAGTCCGGCCGGAATACCGGCTTTTCCTCATCCCCCCTCACCCCGGATTACTCTGCGGATTCTTCCTCGACTTCGACGAACTCGTCGTCGCCGCCGGCCGCGACGATTTCCTGGACCACTTGGCTGCGACCCTCGAGGATGGCGTCGGCGACGCCGCGGGCATAGAGCCGGATGGCGCGGGAGGAGTCGTCATTACCCGGGATGACGTAACCGACGCCGTCCGGGGAGTGATTGGTATCGACCACGCCGATGACCGGAATGCCCAGCTTGCCGGCCTCGGTGACGGCAATCTTGTGGTAGCCGACGTCGACGATGAAAATGGCATCGGGCAGACCGCCCATGTCCTTGATGCCGCCAATGGATTTCTGAAGCTTTTCCAGTTCGCGGCGGAAAGTCAGGGCTTCCTTCTTGGGCATCTTTTCCAGATCGCCGGCTTCGACGGCCAGCTCCATGTCGCGCAGGCGCTTGATCGAGGTCTTGACCGTCTTGAAATTGGTCAGCATGCCGCCCAGCCAGCGCTGATCGACATAGGGCGCACCGGCGCGCTGGGCTTCCTCGGCCATGATTTCCCGAGCTTGCCGCTTGGTGCCGACGAAAAGGATGTTGCCCCGATTGGAAGACAGCTTCTTGACGAAGGCCATGGCTTCGTTGTACTTGGTCAGGGTCTGCTCAAGATTGACGATGTGAATCTTGTTGCGAGCGCCGAAGATGTAGGGAGCCATCTTGGGGCTCCAGAAGCGGGTCTGGTGGCCGAAATGGACGCCGGCCTCCAGCATTTGACGCATGGTCACGGACATTTGAAACTCCTTTAAGGGTTGGACCGCCACCCGCCGCCAACGCCCGCCATTCTTGGATTTCTGGCAGACACCCTTAATCGGCGGGTGTGTGGGATGTACGGCGGGCACTATGCCCGTCGCCGCCTTTCCGGACTCACGCCCGAAAAAACTTTTGGATTGTACTATGGAGTTGGCCGGGACAGAAGCCCAGAGGCCGATCAGTACCCATTCTGCTTGAGGGCGAGAAGCTGCAGGACCCGTTCCAGATAGGGCTGCCAATCCGGCATCGCGAGACCCAAAGCGGACTCCAGCCGTGAGCAATCGAGGCGGGAATTGAGGGGCCGGCGGGCGGCCTGCGCCAGTTCGCCGGTCAGAATGGGTCGGACGGCATCGGCATCCATGCGCAAGGCGAATCCACGCCGGGCGGCAAGGCCGACGATGGTGCGGGCAAATTCGTACCAGGACAGCGGATGAGCCGCGGCCAAGTGATAGAGGCGGGCCTCGCCGACCGCCAGCAGACCCCCGCGCCGGACGGCAGCCAAGGCAAGCCCGGTCACCGTGGAAACAAGAGCGGCTGGGGTCGGGCTGCCGACCTGATCGGCCACCACCTCGAGGAAGTCTCTTTCCCGGGCCAGTCTGAGGATTCTCTTGACGAAATTGTCACCCCGGGCGCCAAAGACTCCACTGGTACGGAAGATGAGCGCCCGGGCGCCCGAACCGGAAATCGCGAGTTCTCCCTCGTGCTTGGTGCGGCCGTACACGTTGAGCGGCCTTGCCGGATCGTCCTCCCGATACGGCCCCGGCTTGCCCCCGTCGAAAATATAATCGGTGGAATAGTGGATCAGGAGCGCTCCCGAACGCGCGCATTCCGCGGCGAGGAGTGCCGGCGCTTCCGCATTGATGCGGCGCGCGCTATCCGCTTCGCTCTCGGCCCGGTCCACTGCGGTGTAGCCAGCGGCATTCACGATGACGCCGGGAGCAATGCTGCGGACCCGACTACGCAGTCCATCGAGGTCCGCGAGGTCGCAATCGCCGCGCGCCAAGGCGCAGAGGGCGCCATGCGGAGCGAGGGAGCGTTGGAGTTGCCAGCCGATCTGGCCGTCGCAGCCCAGAAGAAGGATCGTCACGGCAGTTTTTTGGGGATGAATCCGGGTATGGGCGCCAGTATGCCTTCGGCGGCCGGCTTTGCGAAATGGAGCGCATAATTTATCCTTCGCCCCTTTCCCAACGCCCCACACGAAGCCAATCCCATGGGCATTTCCATCAAGACGCCTGAAGCCGTCGAAAAGATGCGCGTCGCCGGTCGGCTGGCCGCCGAAGTCCTCGACTACATCGAGCCTTTCGTCGTCGCCGGCGTGTCCACCGAAGAACTGGACCGCCTGTGCCACCACTACATGGTGGATGTCCAGGGTTGCATTCCGGCGCCCCTCAACTATGCCCCCGCGGGCTACAAGCCCTACCCCAAATCGATCTGCGCCTCGGTGAATCATCAGGTCTGCCATGGCGTTCCCGGGGAGAAGACGCTCAAGAACGGAGACATCGTCAATCTGGACATTACGACCATCAAGGACGCTTATCACGGCGACACCAGCCGGATGTTCGTGGTCGGCGAAGGATCGATCCAGGCCCGCCGCCTGTGCGAAGTCACCTTCGAGTGCCTCTGGCTGGGAATTTCGGCCGTCCGTCCCGGCGCTTTTCTAGGCGACATCGGCGCCGTGATCCAGAAGCATGCCGAGAAGAACGGCTACTCCGTCGTGCGCGAATTCTGCGGCCACGGCATCGGCGAGCGCTTTCATGAAGAACCCCAGGTCCTGCACTACGGCAGGGCCGGTACCGGGATCGAACTGAAAGCCGGGATGATCTTCACCATCGAACCCATGATCAACGCCGGCAAGGCGGCCATCCGCGAACTGGCCGATGGCTGGACCATCGTCACCAAGGATCACAGCCTGTCGGCCCAGTGGGAACACACCATCCTGGTTACCGAAACCGGCTACGAAGTCCTGACCGTCTCCACAGGAACCCGCCCCAAGCCGGACTGGATCAAATGACCCCGCCCGACGTGACGGCCCTCCGGGCTCAGGTCAAGGAAGACCAGGTCGCTTTGCGCTCTGAGTATGCCGAGCATGGCGATGCGTGCCGCCTCCTTGTTTCCCGCTGTGCCAAGGTCGACGACGTGCTCACCCGGTTGTGGCGGGAGGTGCGCTTCCCCGCCAGCGCCGCCCTTGCCGCCGTGGGCGGTTATGGCCGCGGCGAACTCTACCCGTCTTCCGACGTCGATCTCCTCATACTCCTACCGGCCGAGCCCGATGCAGCACTCCAGGCGCGTCTGGAGACTCTGATCGGCTGTTTCTGGGACATCGGCCTCGAGATCGGCCACAGCGTACGGACCATCGAAGAATGCCTCGCCGAGGCCGAAAAGGATATTACGGTCCAGACCGCACTCCTCGAATCCAGGCTTCTCGCCGGCAATTCGAAACTGTTTACGAAATTCGAGCGCGCCCTGCGGGAGCAGCTCGACCCCTTGCATTTTTTCCATGCCAAACGCCTGGAGCAGCAGGAACGCTATCTCCGCTACGCCGAAACCCCCTACAGCCTTGAGCCCAACTGCAAGGAATCGCCCGGGGGTCTGCGGGATCTCCAGGTGATCTTCTGGATTGCCCAGGCGAGCGGGTACGGGGCGTCCTGGGGAGATCTCGAGCACTGTGGGTTCCTGACCCGCGAGGAGATGCAGCACGCCGAGAGCTGCATGGATTACCTGCGCCACCTGCGCATCCGCCTGCACCTGCACCTTGGGCGACGCGAAGACCGTCTGCTTTTCGATTACCAGAACACCCTCGCAGCCCAGTTCGGCTTCGAGGCCACCGGGGCCAAGCGCGCTTCGGAACAGCTCATGCAGGGCTACTATCGGAACGCGAAAGCCGTCACGGGGCTCAACACGATCCTCCTGCAAAACATCGGCGCGGCCCTCTATCCCCGTCGGGAAACTCCGCCGCAGATCCTGGATGACCACTTCCAGTCGATCGGAGACCTGCTCGATCTGAGGGACGAAACCCTCTTCGAAACGAAGCCCTCGGCCATCTTTGACGCCTTCCTGCTGATGCAGGAGTTTTCCGATCTCAAGGGAATGACCGCGCGTACCCTACGCGCCCTCTGGCGGGCCCGGGAGCGGATCACGCCGCAATTCCGCGCCGATCCATTCAACCGAGCCCTCTTCCTGCGGCTGTTCCAGAGTCCCCGCGGGCTGGTCCATGAATTCCGCCGCCTCAATCAGCTTGACCTGCTGGGCGCCTACCTGCCGGCCTGGGAACGCATCGTCGGCCAGATGCAGCACGACCTTTTCCACGTCTATACCGTGGATCAGCACATCCTGCAGGTCATGCGCAACCTGCGGCGCTTCACCATGGCCGAATTCGCCCACGAATACCCGCTCTGCTCGCGGGTCATCAGCGATTTCGATCGTTCCTGGCTGCTCTACGTCGCCGCGATGTTCCACGATATCGCCAAGGGGCGCGGCGGCGACCACTCCGAGCTCGGCATGGCCGATGCCCGCGAATTCTGTGAGAACCATGAGCTTGATCCGGAAGATACCGAACTGGTCGTCTGGCTGGTCAAAAACCACCTGATCATGTCCCAGGTGGCCCAGAAGGAAGACCTCACCGACCCCGACGTCATCGGCGCCTTCGCCGCAACCGTCGGAGACGCCCGCCACCTTTCCGCCCTCTACCTTCTCACCCACGCCGACATCCGCGGGACCAGCCCCAAGGTCTGGAACAACTGGAAAGGCAAGCTGCTGGCCGATCTGTACTATCAAACCCTGCACCGTCTGGGGCAAGCCGATACCCCTGCCCCCCACGGCATCATTGCCGACCGGCAGGCGGAGGCCATGCGGCTGCTCCGTTATTTTGCCCTCTCCGGCACGGTGCACGAACGTCTCTGGAGCCAACTCGACACCGTCTACTTCCTGCGCCACTCGGCGGAGGAAATCGCTTGGCACACCCGCTCGCTCCATTACCGCATCTACAACGACCAGCCGGTGGTCCGCGCGAAACCCAATTCCGAGGGCGACGGCCTGCAGGTCATGGTCTACACGCGAGACCAGCCCGATCTCTTCATCCGCATGGTGGGATTTTTCGCCCGTAACGGCTACAACATCGTCGACGCCAAGATCCACACTACCCGCCATGGCTACGCCCTCGACAGCTTCGTCGTCCTCGACGTCGTCGAACGGGACAACGACCGCGAGATGGTGACGTACATCGAGCACGAACTGGCCGATCGGCTGATTCATCAATCCCCTCCGGACACCCCAGCTTCCGGACGGCTCTCCCGCCAGGTCAGGCATTTCCCGATCGAACCCGAGGTCTCGATCCGGCCCGACGAGAAAGGCGCGCACTACGTCCTCAGTCTGGTCGCCGCCGACCGCCCCGGACTTCTCTATACGGTCGCGACGACCTTGGCCGAGTTTGGAGCCAATCTGCACACCGCCAAGATCGCCACCCTCGGAGAGCGGGTCGAGGACGTCTTCCTGTTGAGCGGCGGCGATTTGCGCAGCAGCGCAAGCCGCATCCAGTTGGAAACCGAACTGATGGAACGACTGAAGGTCTGAATTGGGGGATTCGGGTGTCATCTGACTTCCCCGGCCGCCCGTTGACCGGGCATCGCCCGGACTCTCGCCCTGGCCCCGCACCGTCTTCCCGGGAGCTGCCATGACCTTTGCCCCCCTCTTCATCCTCGCCGCCGCCGCCCTTGCCGTCCCGACTGCCCATGCGGATGCCTACAAGTGCCGCACGGCCGACGGAAGCACCGTCATTTCCAGCGATCCGTGCCCGAGCGGGAGTCGCACCGAAAGCGTCGCTCCGGCCGAAAAGATCACCCCGGAACAGAAAGCCGAGGCGGAGAGACAACTCGCCCGCGACCGCGAAGCGCTCGCCGAGAGGGAAAGAGCGCGGGCTTTGGAAGAGCGGCGCGATCAGGACAGCCAGCGCAGAATCGCCGAGGAAGAATCGGCCAGGCGCACGGCCTGCCTCGACAATGCCCAGCGCGAGCCGGATCCGGTTCAGCGTGCCAATCTCATCGCCGCGTGCCAGGGTGTCGCGCCGTCGCCCCCCGCCGTCATCCAGCAGCCGGTCTATGTGCCGGTAGTTCCCATCCGTCCCCAGAAGCCGCGGGATGAGCCCTGTCCTGGGGGCAACTGCAGCCCGCCGCCGGTTGTTCCCCCGCCGCCCCAAAATCCGACCGGGGCGCCCTACGCTCCCAGCCAGGAAAAACCACGCAAGAATTGCCAGCTCGTGGGCGGCATCATGCGCTGCGAGTGATCCGGTCTTCGCACGGAACGGCAGAGCAGCCGGTCACACCGACATGCCTAGGGGCCGTACCGCTCCCTGGCTGCCCACCAGTCTTTCGATGATGGAACGCACCCGTCCCATGGCATCCTGAAGGACATGCTCGAGGCTTTCGAAATGGATGCCGTGCGCGCTGCTCCCGCGACCCGCCGCATGGTTGGCCACCACGTTGATCGCCGCGTAGGGCAATCCGATTTCCCGGGCCAGGATCGCTTCCGGCATCCCGGTCATCCCCACCACGTGAGCTCCGTCACGCTCCAGCCGATCGATCTCGGCGGCGGTTTCGAGACGGGGCCCCTGGGTGGCTGCGTAAACCGCTCCATCCTTGATCTCCACACCCACCATCGCGGCCGCATGCGCGATCCGGTCCCGCAGGTCGGCGTCGTAGGGGTCGGTAAAATCCACGTGGGTCACCGGCGTCCCCCCGCCGTCGAAGAAGGTTGCCTTGCGACCCCAGGTGTAGTCGATGATCTGATGGGGCACCACGATGTCCCCCGGCGACAGGTCGCCGCGTATCCCGCCGACCGAAGCCACCGAGATGATCCCGCTGGCGCCGTTCTCGCGCAGGGCCCAGATGTTGGCCCGGTAATTGACCATGTGGGGAGGAATGGTGTGGCCATAACCGTGCCGAGGGAGAAAGAGGGCAGGCATGCCGCCGATCTGGCCGACCACAATCGCGCCCGAGGGCTCGCCGTAAGGGGTACGCACCACTTCCCGATGGGACACGTCCAGGTTGGAGAGCGTGGTCAGGCCACTGCCGCCGATGATCGCCAGCATCTTGCTTCCTTTCTCAATCCTTGCGCAGCGCGAGCAGCGAAGCCAGCGTCGGTACCACGCTTTTCAACGACGGGTGGGAGCGACGAATCTGGGCCAGATCGACCACGTTTCCCTCGAGTTTGCGATAGAGCGCATTGTCCTTCACCGCACCGAAGGGCAATTCCGACAATGTCTTGCCCAGGTGGTAGCGAACCAGGGTATCGCGGCCGATATCCTTGGCTTGCCAGGGGATGGCGGTACGATCGACGAGATGCAAGGCACGCACGCTGGCCAGTGAGCCCGCCAGTTCCGCAACGGCCCGATGTATCCTCTCCCGGTAAGCGGCCACGGCCTGACCCGCATCGCTGGGGAGCGCGCCGGTAGTCTCCGCCGGAGCCCCCATCAGCCAACAGACCACCGTCTCCGGACGAAACGCTTGCATGGCGGCCAAGGTGTCGGCGTCCGGCGCTGCGACGTCGGCGACCCGAAATTCGACCGAGGCCTGGCCGCCAAGTTTCTTGCGGGCGCTCTCGACGCATTCCGCCAGGGAATCGATGGCCAAAACGGTCAACCCTCTTGCGGCGAGAGCCAGAGTGCCGAACCCCACACCGCAGCCAATCTCCAGGATCCGCGTCCCGGGCACCAGGGAAGCCATCCAGTCGTAGTCTCCTCGCCGGAAATAGCCCTCGCCTTCACTTTCCCAGTAGGCGAGAAAATCGCCGACGGTCGCCCCGCTCATGGCTTCATTCCTCCCGGGCCGCGTAAATCGCCGGAAGATGCCGCCAGGCACCGCGAACGTCCATGCCGAAGCCGAATACAAAGCGATTGGGGACCGGCAGCCCGACAAAATCGGCATGAACGGGCTTGTCGAGACCGTTCTGCTTATCCACAAAGACGGCGGCCATGACTTCGGCCGCCCCAAGCCGGCGCAGGCTGTCCTTGACGGCCGCCAGCGTGATCCCCTCATCCAGGATGTCGTCGACCACCAGCACCGTACGCCCCTTGACCGAAGTCCAGGGAGCCGACCGCCAGGAGAGCTTGCCGCCCTGGGTATCCGGACCGTAACGCGTGACATGCATGTAGTCGAAATCAAGCGGGAAATCGAGTTGGGGAAGCAGTTGCCCGGCAAACATCATGCCGCCGGTCATGACGCAGAGAATCAGCGGATATCGGTCGGCCAGGGCGGCGTGAATTTCCCCGGCCACCCGCGTCACGGCTTCCTGGACCTGGGCCGGACCATAGACCAATTCGGCACTGGCGAGGATTTTCTTGGCTTCTTCGAGTTCCATCAGTCGAAATCCTTTTGATTCAGGTATTGGGTAAAGGCCTCGCCCACGTCCGGGTGGCGCCGGCCGAAGACCACCGTTGCCCGGAGAT
Source organism: Rhodocyclaceae bacterium (assembly GCA_035345935.1). GTDB lineage: Bacteria > Pseudomonadota > Gammaproteobacteria > Burkholderiales > Rhodocyclaceae > SSSZ01. Next base: position 58,119 of record DAORDK010000002.1, read on the forward strand.
AGCCCAATTTGGATCCGCAATCGTAGCGAGTTCCTTCATAGCGATAAGCGAGGACCTGTTCCTCCGCCAGGAGCTGCGCTATGCCATCGGTCAACTGGATCTCCCCCCCCGACCCCTTGCCGATGCGTTCCAGGTGATGAAATATCCGCGGCGTCAGGATATAGCGGCCGACCACACCCAGGGTTGAGGGCGCCGCTTCCGGAGCGGGTTTCTCGACAATGGCCTCGATTCTTTCCAGGCGTTCCGCCACCGGCATGCTTTTCACGATCCCGTAGCTTCGGGTTTCCTGCGGAGGAACGTCCTGAACGCCGATCACCGAGCAGCGATAATAGTCGTAGGTATCCGCCATTTGCTTCATCACCGCGGGCGTTCCGTCGAGAAGATCGTCGGCCAGGATCACCCCGAAGGGCTCGTCGCCGATGACCGGCCGGGCGCAAAGAACGGCATGGCCGAGTCCCAGGGGTTCCGCCTGGCGTATATAGATGCAATTGATCTCGCGCGGGATCATGCTCCGGACAAATTCGAGCAGTTCGGGTCTGCCGCGGGTTTCGAGTTCATTTTCGAGTTCGTAGGCCTTGTCGAAGTGGTCCTCGATGGCGCGCTTGGAACGTCCCGTCACAAAGACCATGTCGGTGATGCCGGCCGCCACCGCCTCCTCGACGGCATACTGGATCAGCGGCTTATCGACGATGGGCAGCATTTCCTTGGGGCTGGCCTTGGTGGCCGGCAGAAACCGGGTACCCAATCCGGCCACCGGGAAAACCGCTTTTCTAACGTTTTTCATGAACAAAATTATTCAACAATATGATTTTTCGTAATTTATTATATAGTTTCATTCGGCCGCTGGAAACGACTCCCGGGCGAGCAAGGCCAGCAATTCTGCCTCATCGATCACCGTTATGCCCAATTCCTTGGCCTTCTCCAGTTTGGACCCCGCTTCGTCGCCAGCGACCACATAGTCGGTTTTTTTCGAAACCGATCCCGAAACCCGACCTCCTGCTGCCTCGATGCGCTCCTTCGCTTCATCACGTTTGAGGGTAGGCAGGGTTCCGGTCAGCACCAAGGTCTTCCCGAGGAGCATCCGTGGTCCCTCGGTCCGCATCTCGTGCTCGGGCCACTCCACTCCTGCCGCCCGGAGTCGCGCGATCACCTCCCGATTGTGCGCTTCGGCAAAGAAGGCTGCGATGCTGGCCGCCACCACCGGACCGACGTCGGATACTTCCTCAAGGCGCTCCGTCCCGGCCGCCATCAGCGCCTCGAGGGTGCCGAAATGACGGGCGAGATCCCGGGCGGTAGCCTCGCCTACATTGCGGATGCCAAGGCCGAAGACGAAACGGGCCAGACTGGTCTTGCGGCTGCAGGAGATGGCGTCGAAGAGATTGCGGGCCGATTTTTCCCCCATCCGGTCAAGGCCCGCCAAGACCTCCACGGTCAGCCCGAAGAGGTCCGCCGGAGAATGGACGAGTCCCTGATCGACCAGTTGATCGACGATCTTGTCCCCCAGTCCCTCGATGTCCAGGGCCCGGCGCGCGGCAAAATGCAGCAAGGCCTGCTTGCGCTGGGCGGGGCAGTACAGTCCGCCGGTGCACCGGGCAATGGCCTCGTCTGCCGCCCGCTCTATGGTCGAACCGCATTCCGGGCAACGTGGATGTTCCCGCAGGAGTTCCCAGGCCGGATGACGGGGCGTCACCAGATCGGCCATCGGTCGTCTTTCCGGAACCACGGCGACGACTTCGGGAATCACGTCGCCGGCCCGACGCACGACCACCGTATCGCCAACCCGGACATCCTTACGGCGGACTTCGTCCTCGTTGTGGAGGGTCGCATTGGTGACCGTGACGCCGCCGACGAAGACGGGTTTTAGCCTCGCCACAGGAGTGATCGCCCCGGTCCTGCCCACTTGAACGTCGATGGCCAACACTTCAGTGGTCGCTTCCTCAGCCGGGAACTTATGGGCAATCGCGAAGCGCGGCGCCCGGGACACGAATCCCAGGCGGTCCTGGGCCGACAGCCGATTGACCTTGTAGACCACTCCGTCGATGTCGTAGGGCAATTGCTTGCGCTTTTCCCCCATTGCGGAGAAATAATCGAGCAATCCGTCGACTCCCCTGACCACGCGGCGCTCGGCCGCCACCGGAAATCCCCATCCGGCCAGCAGGTCGACGACTTGCCCATGGGTTTCCGCCGGCAGCCGGTCGCTTCCCGCACCGACACCGTAGGCGAAAAACGACAAGGGACGGGCTGCCGTGATGCGCGAGTCGAGCTGGCGCAGCCCTCCCGCCGCCGCATTGCGCGGATTGATGAATTCCTTCTCGCCACGCTCCCGTTGGCGGGCATTGAGTTTTTCGAAGGCCGCCCGGAAGAGCAGCACTTCGCCGCGGACCTCGATCAGCGCCGGCCAACCGTCCCCAGCCAGTCTCAGGGGAAGAGTGCGTATGGTCCGCAGATTGGCCGTCACCTCTTCGCCGGTGGTGCCGTCTCCCCGGGTCGCGCCGCGGGTGAAGAGGCCGTTTTCGTATATCAAGCTGATCGCCAGTCCGTCGAATTTTGGTTCCACCGCATATTCGACTTCCCCGGAAGTTTCCAGCCCATCCCTCACCCGCTGATCGAAGGCCGCCACTTCGGCGGCGGTGAAGGCGTTATTGAGGGACAACATCGGCACCAGGTGCGCGAGCGCCGGAAATTCCTTGAGGGGCGGCGCCCCGACCCGCAGAGTGGGCGAATCCGGCCTCGCAAGCTCGGGATGCGCGATTTCCAATTGCTGCAACTCCCGGAAGAGGCGGTCGTACTCCGCATCCGGGATGGTCGGCGCGTCGAGGACGTAGTAGGCGTGGTTGTGGCGCTCGATTTCCTTTTGCAACCAGGCCATCCGCTCGGCCGGATGAAGCGACTCCACCGCCACTTAGGCGAACAACCTCAGAGCCTGGGGGGAACCCGCCGGCAGGCCGTAGGCGGCCATGGTCGCCTGGGGCTTCATGACGAACTCCCGGCGGATGTGGTCGAGCTGGGCATCGCTCAAGGGCTGCCGGTTGTCGTCCACCAGGACGCCTTGCAAGGTATCCGCGAAACGGCGGGCGAGCTCGACCATCTGATAAAAGACCCGCTCGCCATGATCCACCCGCGGGACGTCGAGGACGAAGGTCAGCCCGTGGGTGGTCAAGGTCTTGACCGATTCGGGCGAGAAGATCGTGCTCTCGAAATTCTGCAGTCGGAATTGAACCCGGCCGTCATCGTCGTAGCGGGTGAAGAGGCCGTCCTCCCCCAGCATCATGCCCGCTGCCTCGGCTAGCGCGCGTATCTTGGTTCCGGGAAAGGCGACGCCCTGGCTCACCAGGTTGACGCCGATTTCCAGATCCACTTCGGCGCAGAAGCGGTCGAGGGTGAGGGCTTGGTCGAGGACACGGCTGGGCGGCATATCGGCGACTGCCATCAGTTCGTCGGCGAGGGCCTGCATGGCCCCGGCGAATACCGCGAGATCGCCATCGGCCAAGGGGCCGCGACGATCGACGAGCTGCAGTCCGATGCGCAAACGCCGGTAGGGCTGGGGGCTATCGGGCACGATGCGCTCCCATTCGCGGGTGCGATCGTTGAATCCCACCCAGTGGACGGCCTTGGCGATTCGTTCCAGGGCAGCACTCTGGGACTGGACGATCTGATGGCCGGGAACCGCCTCGACCAGTTCCAGGGTCACGATGAATTCGATCCGCGGGTCTAGCAGGGCGGCGGGGACTTCGCCGGCCGGAACCTCGGCGACGTCGTCGGCGTCCTCCAGCGGTTCGATCCGGATTTTCGTCGCTTCGCCGTCCATCGGAACATCCACGGCAATCGCCCCCGCCATCCCCTCGCCCAGGCTGGGCTCGAAACGCTCTCCCGGCGCCCGGCTCGCCCCCTCCGGCGCGGCGGGCGCTTCTCCGTCGAGGAGCACATCCGCATGCCGCGACTTCATCACCTTCTCCGCCAACCGGCGGGCTTTCCTGTCCTGCCAGACGTTGTAGGCGAAGACGCCGGCCACCGCCGCCGTCCCCAATCCGATCAGACCCATCTGAAGCTCGGTCATTACGCCGCTTCCCTCATTTTCAATGCTTCCTGAATGTCCACTTCCACCACCCGGGAAACGCCGGATTCCTGCATGGTCACGCCGACCAGCTGTTCGGCCATTTCCATGGCGATCTTATTATGGGAGATGAATAGAAACTGCGTCTGCGCGGCCATTTTCCTGACCATGCCGCAGAAGCGCTCGGTGTTGGTGTCGTCCAGGGGGGCATCGACCTCGTCGAGGAGGCAGAACGGCGCCGGGTTGAGCTGGAACATGGAGAACACCAGGGCAATGGCGGTCAACGCCTTCTCGCCCCCGGAAAGGAGATGAATGGTCGAATTCTTCTTGCCCGGCGGCTGGGCAATGACCTGCACGCCGGCATCGAGGATTTCCTCGCCGGTCATCACCAGCTCCGCCCGGCCACCGCCGAAAAGCTCGGGGAAGAGCCGCCCGAAGTGGCCGTTGACCGTGTCGAAGGTCGATTTCAGCAATTCGCGCGTTTCCCGGTCGATGCGGCGGATGGCGTTTTCCAGGGTTTCCATGGCCTCGGTCAAATCCGCCGCCTGGGCATCGAGGAAGCCCTTGCGCTCGCGCGCCGTCTCCAGCTCCTGCAGTGCCGCAAGGTTGACCGCACCCAGCTCGGCGATGGCGTTCTGGAGACGGGTCAATTCCCCTTGCAAGGTGGCCGGCCTGGCCGTTGCCGCCAATTCGGCAACTTCGGACGGAAGCGCCGCTGCGTCGACACCACTTTCCTGCAACTGGACGGCAAATTGTTCGGCCGACAGGGCGGCGGCCTGCTCCTTCAGTTTCAGGTCGCCGATCCGGGCCCGCAGGGGTTCGAGCCCGATTTCCACGCGCTGGCGCTGCTCTTCCAGGCCGCGCAGGGCTCCGGTCACCGCTTCCAGGGCGTCCCGGGCTGCGGCCAAGGCCTGCTCCCGCTCCAGACGGGCTGCCAGGGCTCCCTGCAACTGGTCTTCCATGGCGTCGGGTGGCTGGGCCTCGACCTGCTCGGCGCACTGGGCGCGATCGGCCTCGATGCGCTTCAATTCCCGCTCGGCCTGGGCCTGTTGAGCAAAGATGTCCTGCAGCTTGCCCTCGCTCTCGCGGAGGGAAAACTGGGCCTCACGCAGCGCGCGGTCCAGATCCGCGTTGCGTTCCCGCTCGGCCCGCACGGCCCGCTCGGCCTCCTCCAGCCGGCTGCGGGCTCCCGCCACCAGCACCTGGATGCGGGAAAGCCCCTCGCGGACCTCGGCAATCTTCTCGTCGGCAGCCATTTCCCGCTCCCGCTCGCCCTCCTCCTCTTCCGCGAGGTCGGCCAACTGGTCCTGGAATCTCTCCCTTTGTTCCCGGTAGCGCTCGGCCGCCTGGGTGAGCTTGAGCACCTCGAGCTGGACGGCATGGACCCGCTGCTGGCGGTCGGTCACATATTGGCGGGTTTCGGCGATGGCTTCGTGCTTATCCTCCAGTTCGCCCTCCACGGCGCTGACCCGGGCCTGGGCGATACGGGCAGCCTCCTCCCCGGCCGCGATGCCCTGGCTCAGCGCTTCGATCTCCCGCTGCCGCTCCAGGAGGCCATGTTCGCTCTTGTCGGGAGCAAAGAAGGCAACGCTCGACCGGCTCACCAGATCTCCCCCGGGCGTCACCAGAACCATCCCGGGCGAGAGTTCGGTCCGGCGTGCCAGAGCCGCGTCGAGGGATCCGGCGGTGTAGACGCCGGCCAGCCAGTCGGCAAGGACCGCGCCGATCGCCGGATCGTCGCAGCGCAGACGCTCGATCAGCCTGTCCTCCCCCAGCGGAAGCCCCCCGGCCGCGGGCAGCATGACCGTGAGATGGGCGTCCGGCCGGTCGTGCAGCCACTCGGCGAGTTTGGCCGGGTCGTCGCAGGCGATGGCCCCCAATCGTTCCCGCAGGACCGCCTCGACCGCATCCTCCCAACCCGCTTCGACATGGATGCGCTTCCAGAGCGGTACCGCGTCCGCTAGCCCGTGGCGGCGCAGCCACTCCGGCAACTTGCCCGCCTCCCGCGCCCGCACCTGCATCTGTTCCAGGGCGGCGCGCCGGGCTTCGCCGGCGGCCAGTTCCCGGCTATGGCCCTGGAGCGCCTCCAGCGCCTGCTTGCGCTTCGCTTCGAGGGCGGGAATCTCCGCTTGCAGGGTGGCAAGATTATCCTGATCGGTCGCCAGTTCTTCCCGCAGGAGCTTGAGTTCCTCCTCGCGCTCCGCAAGGTCCAGAGGATCGGGTTGCGCGAGGTCGCCCGCATCCTCCCGCAGCTTGTCGCGCCGCTGGGAAATGGCCTGAAGGGCGCGCTGGGCGTGGGCCTTGTGGGTCAGTTCCACCTCCAGGCGCTGCTCGCCATTGGCCGTCCGCGTCCGCAGACGGTTGAGTTCCTCAAGCGCCTGGGCGTGAGTCTCTTCCACCTGGGGAGCCAGATTCATCTGCTGGCGCAGGCGCTCGTCGGCCTCGGCGACCCGCAGGCGGGTCGTCTCCTGGAATTCTTCCCAGCGCAGGCGTTCGGCGCTCAGGGTGGCCGCAGTTCCTCCCCAGTGGGCGAGCTCGCCGTCCAGCTGGGCCAGCCGGGTCTCCAGCATGCGGCGGGAATCCCGGCGATGGCGGATTTCCGCCTCCAGCCGCGCCACCTCGGCATTGGCGGCATACATGTCGCTCTGGGCGGCGTGCAGCGTCTCTCCGGCGGTAAAGTGGGCTTCCCGCGCGGCCTCGGCCCGCGCTTCGGTCTCCCGCAGCGCGGCCATCTGGCCCTCCAGTTCTGTGGTCGCCCGTTCCACCTCCAGCGCGGCGCGTTGGCGCTCGGCCTCCGCATCCCGTTTGCGCAGCAGCCACAGGACTCTTTGCCGCACTCCGAGCTGGTCGTTGAGGCTGTGATAACGGCGCGCCACTTCGGCCTGGGCCTCCAGCTTCTCCATCTGGGACGCGAGTTCCAGCCGGATATCCTCGACCCGGGCGAGATTTTCCCGGGTGTCTTCTAGGCGCCCCTCGGTTTCCTTGCGCCGCTCCTTGTAGCGGGTGACCCCCGCGGCCTCCTCGAGGAAGATGCGCAAATCGTCGGGCTTGGCCTCGATGATGCGGGAAATCATGCCTTGTCCGATGATGGCGTAGGCACGGGGACCCAGGCCGGTACCGAGGAAAAGGTCGGTGATGTCCTTGCGGCGGACCTTCAGATTGTTGATGTAGTAGTCCGACTGGCCGTTTCGGGTCAGCACGCGCTTGACCGCCAGTTCGGTGTACTGCGACCACTGCCCCAGGGCTCGTCCGAGGGAATTGTCGAAGATCAGCTCGACGGAAGCCCGTGACACCGGTTTGCGCCCGGTCGTCCCGTTGAAGATCACGTCCTGCATCGATTCGCCGCGCAACTCCGACGCCTTGGACTCGCCAAGCACCCAGCGCACGGCGTCCATGATGTTGGATTTGCCGCAGCCGTTTGGCCCGACCACACCAACCAGTTGCCCGGGCAGGGTAACCGAAGTGGGATCGACGAAAGACTTGAATCCGGCGAGTTTAAGCTTGGTCAGGCGCATGGATGGTGTTTGGTCAGTGGCAGGCTCCCGCAGTTCCGGACGGAATTGGCGGAAGTCTCCCACCCTCGCTGCGCCGTCGACCCGGCCATCGCCGATCCCGCCGCAATCCAGGGTAGGCGCCCACGGCGGCCCTGCCTCATTCGCGGGTCGTATAATACCATCGGGAATTCGGTGGCTGCCCGTAAGAAGGCGACCCGCCACCAAAGCGCACCGTTCGATGTGATGTAATTGATTAACTATGTATCTTAATCATATGAATGGATGAGATTTTCTTAAACCGCGCCCTTGCCCTTGCCAGCGCCTCGGTCCCCCTGGCGGAAGGGGGCCCATTCGGCGCCGTCGTGGTCCGGGACGGCGCCGTGATCGGTGAGGGCTGGAATCGCGTCGTCTCCACCAAGGACCCCACCGCCCACGCGGAGGTGCTGGCCATCCGCGCGGCGTGTGCGGAAATCGGCCACTTCCACCTCGACGGCTGCGTGCTTTATGCCTCCAGCGAACCCTGCCCCTTGTGCCTGGCCGCCGCCTACTGGGCCCACATCGCCCGCATCGTTTACGCCAATCCGCGCCAGGAGGCTGCCGCCATTGGCTTCTGCGACCACGATCTCTTCAAGGAGATGTGCCTGCCCGAAGGAAGCCGGCGAATCCCCGCCAGCCATCTTCCCGTACCGCGGGCGCGGGAACCCCTCGAACGCTGGCTGGCCTTCGCCGGCCGTACGCCCTACTGATCCGCCAGCGCTGGCGGTCACGAATCGCCCTCCGGCGGGCCGACCTCCACTTCCAGCCCTGTCCTATGGGTTCCCGAAGGCGAATTGGGCGATAATCGCCCCCTTTCGACAGCCGAATTTCCCGACGTGAATCCTCATCTCGCCAGACTTCACCCCTATCCCTTCGAGAAGTTGCGCCAGCTCTTCGCCGGTGTGGCACCCCATCCGGATTACCGCGAGATCAAGCTCTCCATCGGCGAGCCACAGCACCCGACCCCCGCCTTCATCCTGGAATCCCTCACTGCCGGGCTCAAGGGCCTGGCCAACTATCCCACCACCCAGGGCATTCCGGCGCTGCGCCAGGCCATCGCCGGCTGGTGCGCCCGCCGCTACGGTCTGGAACTCGACCCGGAAACCGAAATCCTGCCGGTCAACGGCTCCCGGGAAGCCCTGTTTTCCTTCGCCCAGACGGTGATCGATGCGGGTCGTGGGACGGTCCCGCTGGTGGTCAGCCCGAACCCCTTCTACCAGATCTACGAAGGCGCGGCATATCTGGCCGGAGCCGAGCCCCGTTTCCTCAATACCCTGCCGGAAAGCGACTACGCCTTCGACCTCGATGCCCTGACCCCCGAGGAATGGGCCCGGGTGCAGCTCTTCTACGTTTGCTCGCCGGCCAATCCCACCGGTAAGGTCCTCGATCTGGCGGGCTGGAAGAAGCTCTTCGACCTCGCCGACCGCTACGGTTTCGTCATCGCCTCCGACGAGTGCTACTCGGAAATCTTTTTCGACGAAGACAACCCGCCCCTCGGCGGTCTCCAGGCGGCCAAGCTCCTCGGTCGCGGGAGCGAGCGCCTGGTGATGTTCTCCAGCCTGTCCAAGCGCTCCAACGTCCCCGGCATGCGTTCCGGATTCGTCGCCGGCGACGCCGCCATCCTGAAGAAATTCCTGCTTTACCGCACCTACCACGGGTGCGCACTGCCTCCCCCGGTCCAGGCTGCCTCGGTCGCCGCCTGGAACGACGAGGCCCACGTCCTGGAAAACCGCCGCCAGTACCGCGAAAAGTTCGCCGCCGTCACCCCCGGCGTGGCGGAAGTGCTCGGCACCGCCATGCCGGATGCGGGCTTCTACCTGTGGGCCCACACTCCCGGGCCGGATACCGACTTCGCCCGCGGCCTGTTCGCCGCCTATAATGTCATCGTTTTACCCGGCAGCTTCCTGGCCCGGGAAGCCTGGGGCGTCAATCCCGGCGCCGGATTCGTCCGCATCGCCCTGGTCGCCTCCCTGGACGAATGCCTGGAAGCCGCCCGCCGTATTCGCCAGTTCGCACAACAACGCTGAGAGATCTCCATGAGCCATCCCCTGCAAGCCACCATCGAAGCCCTCTGGGAACGCCGCACCGAGCTGTCCCCGGCCTCCGACGCCGCGCAAGTCGCCACCATCAACGAAGTCATCGACCAGCTCGATTCCGGCGCCTTGCGGGTGGCCGAAAAGGTCGGCGGCGAATGGATCACCCACCAGTGGATCAAGAAAGCCGTGCTGCTGTCCTTCCGCGTCCGCGACAACCGGGTTCAGGAAGCCGGCGACATCCGCTACTTCGACAAGGTCGATACCAAATTCGAGGGCTGGAGCGAGGAACGCTTCCGCGAAGGAGGCTTCCGCGTGGTGCCGGGAACCATCGTCCGCAAGGGCGCCTTCGTCGCCAGGAACGCCGTCCTCATGCCTTCCTTCGTCAATATCGGCGGCTACGTCGATGAGGCCACCATGGTCGACACCTGGGTCACCGTCGGCTCCTGCGCCCAGATCGGCAAGAACGTGCATCTCTCCGGCGGCGTCGGCATCGGCGGAGTCCTGGAGCCGCTCCAGGCGAACCCCACCATCATCGAGGACAACTGCTTCATCGGCGCCCGCTCCGAGGTGGTCGAAGGCGTCATCGTCGGCGAGAATTCGGTCGTCTCCATGGGCGTCTACATCGGCCAGAGCACCCCCATCTACGACCGGGAGACTGGCCAGGTCAGCTACGGCCGCATCCCGCCGGGATCGGTGGTCATCAGCGGCTCGCTGCCCAAGGCCGGCGGCGCTTACAGCCTCTACGCGGCGATCATCGTCAAGAAGGTCGATGCCCAGACCCGATCCAAGACCAGCATCAACGAACTGCTGCGCGACTAAACCAATAAATCCCGGGAGGAGACCCCGATGATTCTCGACAAGCTCTTCCAGCTGATGTCCGAAAAGCAGGCTTCGGACATCTTCATTACTGCCGGAGCCCCGATCCATATCAAGATCCAGGGCAATACCGTGCCGGTCAACCAGCAGGTCATGCTGCCGGACATGATCGAGAAGATCGCCTACGAGCTGATGTCGCCGGATCAGATCAAGACCTTCGAGTCGACCATGGAGATGAATCTCTCCTTCGGCATCCCCCAGGTCGGCAATTTCCGGGTCAACATCTTCCGGCAGCGGGGCTCCATCGGCATGGTGGTGCGCTTCATCATGGGCAATATTCCGGGGCTGGATACGCTGGGGCTGCCCGAGGTGCTGGGCGAACTGATCATGGAGAAGCGGGGCCTGATCCTCATCGTGGGCGCCACTGGATCGGGCAAGTCCACCACCATCGCTTCGATGCTCGATTACCGCAACGTGAATCGGTCGGGCCATATCCTGACCGTCGAAGACCCCATCGAATTCCTCTTCCGGCACAAGAAGTCGATCATCAACCAGCGCGAAATCGGCATGGATACGGCGGACTGGCACACCGCGCTGAAGAACGCCATGCGCCAGGCACCGGACTGCATCCTGATCGGTGAAATCCGCGACCGGGAAACCATGCAGGCGGCCATTTCCTACGCCCAGACCGGTCACCTCTGCCTCGCCACCCTGCACGCCAACAACAGCTACCATGCGCTCAACCGCATCATCAGCTTCTTCCCGCTGGAAAACCGGCCGGCCCTCTACCTGGACCTCTCGGTCAGCCTGCGCGCCATCATCTCCCAGCGGCTGGTCAAGAAACCCGATGGCAAGCGCATTCCGACCGCGGAAGTGCTGCTCAACACCCGCCATGTCCAGGAGCTGATCGAAAAGGGCGAAGTCCAGGGCATCAAGGACGCCATGGAACAAAGCCTGGCACCGGGATCGCAAACCTTCGAGCAGGACCTCTTCCGTCTCTTCCGGGAAGGCGTCATCACCCTGGACGAAGCGCTGGTCAATGCGGACTCGCCGACCAATCTGTCCTGGCTCATCAACAACTCCGAAATGGGCGGCCCCGGACCCAAGGAAGAAAAACGCCAGGACGTCGCCCTGGAATTCGATTCCACCAACGAAGGCGGAACCTCTTTCAAGGAATTCACGCTCAGCCTGGACGATTCGGAAGAAGAGGCCGCGTGAGCGATCCCACCCTGGCCCTGGCGACCGCCCTTATCGCCAGGAATTCGGTCACGCCCGCCGACGGCGGCTGCATGGACCTCGTCGCAGAACGCCTCGCCCCCCTGGGTTTCATCCTCGAGTACGTCAATCGCGGCGGCGTCACCAACCTCTGGGCGCGGCGCGGCAGCGCGCGGCCCTTGTTCTGTTTCGCCGGCCATACTGACGTGGTGCCCACCGGCCCCCTGGAATCCTGGACCTCGCCCCCCTTCGCGCCGGAAATCCGGGACGGGAGGCTCTACGGTCGCGGCGCCGCCGACATGAAGTCCTCGGTGGCGGCCTCGGTCACCGCCGTCGAAGACTTCGTCGCCGCGCACCCGGACCACCCCGGCTCGATCGCCTTTCTTCTCACCTCCGACGAGGAAGGCGATGCGGTGGACGGGACCGTCGCCGTCGTGGAGGCCCTCATGGCGCGGGGCGAAACCCTCGATTTCTGCGTCATCGGCGAACCCACCTCGGTCGATACCCTGGGGGACATGGTCAAGAACGGTCGTCGCGGATCCCTCTCCGGAACCCTCAAGGTCAAGGGCATCCAGTGCCATATCGCCTATCCCCACCTCGGCCGCAATCCGATCCACGAAGTCGCCCCAGCCCTGGCCGAACTCGCCGCCACGGAATGGGACCGGGGCAATGAATACTTTCCGCCGACCACCTGGCAGATTTCCAACATCCATGGCGGAACGGGCGCTACCAACGTGGTCCCCGGCAGCGTCGAGATCAAGTTCAATTTCCGCTTTTCCACCGCCAGCACGCCGGAGTCCCTGCAGGGGCGCCTGACCGCCATTCTCGACCGCCATGGACTCGTCTACGATATCGCGTGGACCCTCGGCGCCCGCCCCTTTCTCACCGGCCGGGGGCCCCTGGCCGATGCCGCCGCCGCGGCCATCCGCGCCGAATGCGGCATCGAGACCGAACTCTCGACCACCGGCGGCACTTCCGACGGGCGCTTCATCGCGGAAATCTGCCCCCAGCTCATCGAAATCGGCCCGGTGAATGCCACCAGCCACAAGATCGACGAGCATGTGGAGATCGCCGCCCTGCCCCGCCTTTCCGCCATCTACCGGCGCATCCTGGAAACCTTGCTGAGTTCATGAGCAGCGACGCTGCCCGCACCGAACTGCAGACCGTGCGCGACTTCCTGCGCCTCGCGGTCAGCCGCTTCAACGCCGCCGGGCTCTTTTTCGGCCATGGCTGCGACAACGCCTGGGACGAGGCGGTCTACCTGATCCTCCACACCCTGCATCTGCCCCTAGACCGCCTCGAACCCTTCCTCGACGCCAGGCTCCTGGACGACGAGAAGTACAAGATCCTCAAGGTGCTTCACCGCCGCGTCGACGAGCGCCTGCCGGCGGCCTATCTGACCCATGAAGCCTGGCTGGGCGAGCACCATTTCTACGTGGACGAAAGGGTCATCGTCCCGCGCTCGTTCATCGCCGAGCTCCTCGACGAGCAACTTGCCCCCTGGGTCGAAGATCCCGACGCGGTCGCGGCTGTTCTCGACCTATGCACCGGCTCCGGCTGCCTCGCGCTGATCGCCGCCCTGGCCTTTCCGGAAGCCCAGCTGGACGCCGCGGACATCTCCGCCGACGCCCTCGCGGTCGCCCGCCGCAATATCGCCGACTACGGCCTCGCCGATCGCGTGCATCCGGTGCAGACCGACGCCTTTGCCGGTCTGGCCGGCCGCCGCTACGACCTGATCGTCTCGAATCCGCCCTACGTGGATGCGCCTTCCGTGGCCGCCCTGCCGGCCGAATACCGCCACGAACCGGCGATCGCCCTCGGTTCGGGCGAGGACGGCCTCGATTTCACCCGCATTCTTCTCGCCCAAGCCCGCCGCCACTTGAATCCCGGCGGCCTGCTCGTGGTCGAGATCGGTCACAATCGGGACACCGTCGAGGCCGCCTTTCCCGATCTCCCCTTCACCTGGCTGGAAACCCGGGCCGGCAACGAATACGTCTTCCTCCTGCGGGAAGACGAACTGCCGGGCTGAAATACCTCAGCCCAGGGCCTTGAGCTGCTGGATCACCTCGGCGATGGCCGGCTGGGCATCGCCGTAGAGCATGCGGCAGTTGTCCGTGTAGAACAGCGCGTTTTCCACCCCGGAGTAACCGGTTCCCTTGCCCCGCTTGACCACGATGACGTTCTGCGCCTGGTCGGCGTTCAGGATGGGCATGCCGTAGATGGGGCTCGATTTGTCGGTGCGGGCGACCGGATTGACCACGTCGTTGGCGCCGATGACCAGGGCCACGTCGGCCTGGGCGAATTCTCCGTTGATCTCGTCCAGATCGAAAATCTTGTCATAGGGCACGCCAGCCTCGGCCAAAAGGACATTCATGTGCCCGGGCATGCGTCCGGCGACGGGGTGGATGGCGAATTTCACCGTGACCCCGGCTTCTTCCAGTAGGACCGCCATCTCCCACACCTTATGCTGGGCGTGGGCCACCGCCATTCCGTAGCCGGGCACGACGATCACCGTCGACGCGTAGCGCATCAGCGCCGCCGCATCGATGGCCCCGACCTCCTTCATCGTCCCGGCGATGGCCTCTCCGCCGGAAGCGGCCCCCGTGATCGGAGTAAACAGGATGTTCGACAAGGGCCGATTCATCGCCTTGGCCATCAGCTGGGTCAGCAAGGTCCCCGCGGCCCCCACGACGATGCCGGCGATCACCAGGGCCGGGTTGCCGAGGACGTAGCCCTCGAAACCCACTGCCAGCCCGGTGAAGGCGTTGAAGAGCGAGATGACCACCGGCATGTCGGCGCCGCCGATGGGCAGGGTGACCACCAGGCCAAGGATCAGGGCCACCGCGAAGAAGGCGAGAATCGCCTCGGAGCGGGCCGGCGCCAGGGCGACCAGGAGGGCGCCGAGGCCCACCGCCACGGCTGCCAGAATCAGATTCAGGGCGTTCTGCCCGGGCAGCCGCACCGCCCTCTTCAGCACGCCCTGCAGCTTGGCCCAGGCGACGCAGGAGCCGGTGAAGGAGACCGCGCCAATGAGGGCGCCGATCACCGCCAGCCCCGTGGTGACTCCATCATGGGTGCTGCCACGGGCGAACTCGACGGCGGCGATCGCCGCCGCCGCGCCGCCGCCCATGCCGTTATAGATGGCGACCATCTGCGGCATGTCGGTCATCTTGACGCGCCGCCCCGAAATCCACGCGGAGGCACCGCCCAGGGCCAACGCCGCAACCATCAGTCCCAGGTTGCGCAGTCCGGGAATGAAAAAGGTACCGGCGATGGCCAGGATCATGCCGTAGCCGGCGAAGACGATGCCCCGCCGGGCGGTGGCCGGCGAGCTCATGCCCTTCAGTCCGACAATGAACAACAGGGCGCCGCCGAACCAGGCAGCCTGAACGTAGAGCGGAAGCGCCATCACGCTCCCTCCTTCTTCTTGAACATGGCGAGCATGCGCTCGGTGACCACGTAGCCGCCGGCGGCATTGGCGGCCCCGAGGGCAACGGCGAAGAAGCCGATGGCCTGTTCCAGGGGCGTTTCGGCGTAGCCCAGGGCGACCATGGCGCCCACCACCACCACGCCGTGGATGAAATTGGACCCCGACATCAGCGGCGTGTGCAGGATCACCGGCACCTTGGCGATGATCTCGTAGCCGGTGAAGGCGGCGA
>DAORDK010000003.1:0-59171 GCA_035345935.1 Rhodocyclaceae bacterium
ACCCTGCGCCGGGTCCATGTGCCCATCCTGCGCGGGAGCCTGTTCACCGCCGGTCTGCTGGTCTTCGTCGATGTGATGAAGGAACTCCCGGCCACCCTCGTGATGCGCCCCTTCAACTTCGATACCCTGGCCACCCAGGCCTACACCCTGGCTTCCGACGAGCGGCTGGCGGAAGCGTCTACGGCCGCGCTCGCCATAGTCGGGGTGGGGCTGCTGCCACTCATCGCCCTGTCGCGGCAGATTTCCCGTAGTCGAAAATGAAGAAGCCCCGCTTGCGCGGGGCTACGCGGAAACGACCGGGGATTATTTGAATCCGGCCCGGTCGAAGATCATCTGCGCTTTGGCCTGATACATGGCGAGATTCTTCACCGGCAGCTTGTCGGCCTTGAATTTGCCCAGGGCGTCGAGAGCAGGGTTGGCGACCTTGACGCTCTCCACTGCCGGCCATTCGTTGTTGCCGTCGGCGAAGTAGCGCTGCGCTTCGTCGGAAGCCAGGTACTCCAGGAACTTGACCGCCGCCGGCTTGTGGGGGGCCGATTTCAGGACGCCCGCGCCGGAGACGTTGATGTGCGTACCGCTGCTGCTCTGATTGGGCCAGACGACGCCGACCTTCTCCATCAGCTTCTGCTCTTCCGGCTTGCTGGAGCGCAGCAGTCGGGCGACGTAGTAGGTATTGGAAATGGCAACCTGGCACTCGCCGGCGGCCACCGCCTTGATCTGGTCCGTATCCCCGCCCTTGGGGGCCCGGGCGAAATTGGCGACGACGCCCTTGGCCCAGGCTTCGGCCTTGGCTTCGCCCTGATTGGCGATCACGGAGGCCATCAGGGAGAGGTTGTAGGGATGGGAACCGGAACGGGAACACACCTTGCCCTTGAGGGCAGGATTGGCAAGGTCGTCGTAATTGCTTACCTGCTCGGCCTTGACGCTCGTCTTGTTATAGACGATCACCCGGGCGCGGGTGGAGAAGGAAAACCAGTCCTCGGTACGCAGGTGGGCGGGGATTCTGGACTCCAGTACTTTGGAACTCACCGGACTGAAGAGGCCCAGTTCGTGAGCCTTGGCCAGGCGCGCGGCATCGACCGTCAGGAGGATGTCCGCCGGACTGTTGGCGCCTTCGTTCTTGATCCGTTCGAGAAGCTCGTCTTCCTTGCCTTCGATGCGGTTGATCTTGATTCCCGTCTGCTTGGTGAAGTTCTCGTAGAGCGCCTCGTCCGTCTGATAGTGACGGGCGGAATAGAGATTGAGGACGTTGTCCTCGGCCGTGGCGCTGGCGGAGATTCCCAGGGCGAGGGTGGCGAAGAGGATGCGGAACTTCATGAAGCGACTCCTGCGATCGGTTGCGATGGCAGCGGAGTCTACCCGGGCTCAGGGATTTTGTAAATGAGAATTGTTAGCAGTTGCCGGCATCCGGGCACCCAGGTGTCCGGCGGGAAGACGAGCAGGTTCCGGGAAGCGATTTTTGGAAGGGAAGCGGGCTGCGCAAGGCGCAGCCAGGGTCAGTCTTGGCCGAGAACCCGGCGGGCGCCGTTGTAGCGCTTGACCCAGTAGCTGCTTTGCATGCTCTCGACGCGAACTTCGGCACCCGGCTTGGGAGCGTGGAGGAAGTGGTTGTCGCCGAGGTAGATGCCGACGTGGGAGAAAGCCCGCTTCATGGTGTTGAAGAAGACCAGGTCGCCGGGCTTCAGCTCGTCGGCATCGACGTGCTCGCCGACTTCGCTCATTTCCTTGGCGGTTCTGGGCAGCAGCGTCCCGATGGTTTCCTTGTACACCAGCCGCACGAAGCCGCTGCAGTCGAGACCGTTGTCTTCGTCGTTGCCGCCGCGGCGGTAATTGACGCCCACCAGCTTGAGGCCCTGCAGGATGACATCCTGGGCGGCGTTGGTGTAACGTTCCAGCAAGGACGAGCCTTCTTCGGCGGGCTTCTGTTCGGCGGCGTGGGCGGTGAAGGATGCGGTGGCCACCACGGCGGCGAGCAGTAAACGGGCAAAAGTTTTACGCATGGGGCCGGAGTGTATGTGAAAAACTACACAGCGTAAAGGGTTATGGTCAGACCACTGGAAGACTGAAATTTCCCGCTCGTCCCCGCAAAAACTGGCCCAGTATTCGGAAAAGCGGGGTTCCGGCCCCTGTGAAGAATCCGTAATTATGAATACAATCAGCGATTCGAGGAGAGTTCAATGAACCGATTCAAGGCCCTTTTGATCGAGGAAAAGGACGGCAAAACCGTCTCGGGCATCGTGGACCTGGACGAGGCAGCCCTCGATGCGGGCGAGGTGACGATACGGGTCGCTTACTCCAGCATCAATTACAAGGATGCCCTGGCGGCCACCGGCGCGGGGCGCATCATCCGCCGATTTCCCTGCATCGGCGGCATCGATCTCTCCGGAACGGTGGAAAGCAGTGCCGACCCCCGTTTCAAGGCCGGGGACCTCGTGATCGCCACCAGCTACGACATCGGCGTCGCCCATCACGGCGGGTATTCCGAATTGGCGCGGGTTCCTGCGGATTGGGTCGTTCCCCTGCCGGCCGGATTGACCCTCCACGAAGCGATGGCGCTGGGTACCGCGGGATTTACTGCGGCCCTGGGCCTGGTGCGGATGGAGGAGAATGGCCTACGGCCGGGCAAGGGCCCGGTCCTGGTGACCGGTGCCACCGGCGGAGTGGGCAGTCTCGCCATCGATATGCTGGCTGCCCGGGGATATGCGGTGACCGCCCTGACCGGCAAGGAGGAGGAGAGCGATTATCTCCGCGGCTTGGGGGCATCCGAGATCCTGCTCCGTTCCAGTCTCGATCTCGCCAAGATTCGACCGCTGGATCGGGCGCGCTGGGCCGGGGCCGTCGATAATCTCGGCGGCGATTACCTGGCCTGGATCGCGAGCACCATGGAGCATAGCGGAACGATCGCCGCCATCGGTTTGGCTGCCGGAATGACCCTCAATACCACCGTGGCACCCTTCATCCTGCGGGGCGTCAGTCTCCTGGGTATCGATTCCGGATACATCGGCGCACCGTATCGGAACGGGGTCTGGCAACGTCTGGCGACGGACCTCAAGCCGAGGCATTTGTCTTCCCTCACCCGTACAGTCCAATTGGCCGAACTTCCGGCGGTCTTCCCCGACTTCATCGCCGGCCGTGCCAAGGGACGGGTGGTGGTCGCGGTTCGGGACCAAGCCCATGGCTGACCTTCCTCGGGTTCTGATCGTCGACGATTCGCGCCTCGTGCGGGTGTCGCTGGTCCGAAGCCTGCAGGGTCAGTACGAGGTGCGCGAGGAGGGCGACGGAGAGGCGGCCTGGCAGACCTTGGTTCTCGATCACTCGATACAGGCGGTGATTTCGGACCTTCAGATGCCCAAGCTGGACGGCTACCAACTGCTGGAGAAGGTTCGCACCTCGAAACTGCGCCGCTTGCAGGAAATGCCCTTCATCCTTGTCTCCGGTGAGGAGACCGAGGAGGAGCGCCAGAAGGCCAAGGCGATGGGGGTGTCCGATTTCATCAGCAAGGGCAGCGGGGCGGCAGAGTTGCTGACCCGCGTCGATCGCCTGCTTGAACTGACCCGCATTCGCCAGAGTTTGGGCGAAGGACGGGAGCAAATGGTGCAGGACCCCGCCACCGGCCTCTTCACCCGCCGCTACCTCGAGGTCCAGACCGCCCAGGCCATGGCCCAGGCGGCCCGGCGCGAGACCGAGGTCAGCATCATGGTGCTGGGTTTCGATGCCTACGACTCTTTGATCGGGCGGTTGGGAGCGGTGGGAGCGGAGCAGGTCGGCGGCCGTTTTGCCAAGCTGCTTGCCGCCAAGTTGCGGCGCGAGGACAGTCTGGGCCATTACGCGCCCGGGCAGTTCGCCATCGTCTCGCCGGGTACTTCCCCCTTGCTTTGCGCGTCCTTCGCCAACCGGGTGCGGGAGGCCATCGAAGTGGCCCACGTCGCCGCCCATGGGCAGCGAGTTCCGCTGACGGTGAGCATCGGGGTCGCCAGCGTACCGGACGACGCGGCGGTTTCCGCCCAGGCGCTCCTGGAACTGGCCGGTCAGCGCATGGGCGAGGCCATGGCGGCAGGGGGCAATCGCATCGTCGGCAGCGCCAAGGGCGGCGAGACGAGGCGACTGGGACTGCAACATGCCATCGAGCTGCTTGCCGCAGATCGGGCTGACGCGGTGCTGCCTCATCTCTCCCGCCTTGGGCAGCAGATTCTTCCGCTCCTCAAGGTGATGGACAAAGAATTCGGCCTCAATCTGCCCTTGGCAGATATCGAACGTCGTTTGAGCCAACGGACCCGACCAGAAGAAAAGTCCGGGCAGGAAATCGTGACCAGCGTGCAGGACCATCGAGAGGGAAATCTATGACCACATACAAGGAATTTCACCGCCGTTCCGTCGAGCAGCCAGACGCCTTCTGGGGCGAGCAGGCAGGGCTGATCGACTGGCAGGAACCGTTCAAGCAGGTTTGCGACTACTCGCGGCCGCCCTTCGTCAAATGGTTCGTCGGCGGCAAGACCAACCTTTGCCACAATGCGGTGGACCGCCATGCCGCCAAGCGTCCGAACGATCGGGCGCTGATCTACATCTCCACCGAGACCGACGAAGAGAAGATCTATTCCTTCGCCGAATTGCAGCGCGAGATCGAGCGCATGGCAGCGATATACAAGAGCCTCGGCGTCAAGAAGGGCGACCGGGTGCTGATCTACATGCCGATGATCGCCCAGGCGTGCTTCGCCATTCTCGCTTGCGCCCGCATCGGCGCCATCCATTCGGTGGTCTTTGGCGGCTTCGCGTCCGGGTCGCTGGCCACCCGCATCGACGACGCCAAGCCGGTGCTGATCGTGTCCAGCGATGCCGGCATGCGGGGCGGCAAGGCGGTGCCCTACAAGAACCTGCTCGATGAGGCGATCAACCTGGCCGAGCACAAGCCGGCCAAGGTGCTGATGATCGATCGGGGCCTCGACAAGGGCTTCAACAAGGTCGCCGGCCGCGACGTCGATTACGCCACCCTGCGGGAGCAGCATCTGGATGCCAAGGTGCCTTGCGAATGGATGGAATCGTCGGAGCCTTCCTACATCCTCTATACCTCCGGCACCACCGGCAAACCCAAGGGCGTTCAGCGCGACACGGGCGGCTACGCCGTCGCGCTGGCCGCCTCCATGAAGCACATCTACTGCGGATACGAGGGCGAGACCTATTTCTCCACTTCCGATATCGGTTGGGTCGTGGGGCACTCGTACATCATCTACGGGCCGCTGATCGCCGGCATGGCCACGGTCATGTACGAAGGCACGCCGCTGCGTCCGGATCCCGGCATCTGGTGGCAGATCGTCGAGAAATACAAGGTCAACGTCATGTTCTCGGCGCCGACCGCCGCGCGGGTACTCAAGAAGCAGGATCCGGCCTACATGCACAAGTACGACCTGTCGTCCTTGCGGCACATCTTCATGGCGGGGGAACCCCTCGACCAGCCGACCCACGAGTGGTTCATGGGCGAATTGCAGAAGCCGGTGATCGACAACTACTGGCAGACCGAGACCGGCTGGCCCATGCTTTCCGCCGTCCATGGCGTCGAGAAGACACCGCTCAAGTTCGGCTCCCCCAGTTTCCCGGTCTATGGCTATAACCTCAAGATCTTCCGCGAGGACGGTTCCGAGTGCGAAGCCAACGAAAAGGGCATCGCCGCCGTCGTGCCGCCGCTGCCTCCGGGTTGCCTGTCCACCGTCTGGGGGCAGGACGAGCGCTTCGTCAGCACCTACTTCAGCCTGTTCAAGGAGCCCCTGGTCTATTCGTCCTTCGACTGGGCGATCAAGGATGACGAAGGTTACTTCACCATCCTCGGGCGCACCGACGACGTCATCAACGTCGCCGGCCATCGCCTGGGCACCCGGGAAATCGAGGAAGCGATCCAGGCCCATGCTGCGATTGCCGAAGTGGCGGTGGTCGGGGTCGAGGACAAACTCAAGGGGCAGATGCCCATGGCCTTCGCCGTAGTCAAGGATGGGGCGCGGATTGCCACACCGGAGCTCACGGCCGCCTTGGAAAAGGAGGTCATGGGTACGGTGGACAGCATCCTCGGCGCCATCGCCCGGCCGGCCCGGGTGCACTTCGTCGTCGGTCTGCCCAAGACCCGCTCCGGCAAGATGCTGCGGCGTTCGCTGCAGGCCCTGGCCGAAGGCCGCGATCCGGGCGATCTCACCACCCTCGACGATCCGTCCACCCTGGAAAACATCAAGAAGCTCCTGGGCCGCTGACCCCACTCTGTGGCACCATCGCAACCCGCGCCTCGGCGCGGGTTTTTTCTTGGGGGTACCGTGTCCTGGTTCTTGACCAATCTCATCGCCAGTTTCTTTCTGCCGCCGCTCAATGGCTTGCTACCTCTGGCGGCGGGCTTCCTGGTTCGCCGCCGCTGGCCGCGACTGGGGTGGGCGCTGAGCGTGCTGGGATTCGCTCTCGTGCTGGCCTTCTCCATGCCCTGGTTCGGCTGGCAGCTGATCGCACCGCTCGAGGAGCGCTATCCGGTCCTCTCCGAGGCGGCACTGCGCGATCTCGATGTGGATGCCGTCGTTATCCTCGGGGCGGGGCGCTATCGCCTGGCGCCCGAGTTCGGCGGGGCGGACGACGTTCGCCTGCAAACCCTGGATCGTTTGCGTTACGGCGCCTATGTGGCAAGACAATCCCGCAAGCCGGTCCTGGTGACCGGCGGAACGCCCGAAGGAGCCGGTAGTTCAGAGGCCGAGGCGATGCGCATAGCGCTCCTGCGCGATTTTGGCGTCACCGCCCAGTGGGTGGAAGAGGAAGCGCTCAATACCCGGCAGAATGGCCAATTCTCGGCCCGTCTCCTGCTGCCTCAGGACAAGCGCCGGATCGCCCTGGTGACCCACGCCTATCACATGCCCCGTTCGGTAGCCGTCTTCCAGGCCGCGGGATTCGAGGTCGTCCCGGCACCGACCGCCTATTACGCTTCCCGGTCCGGCCGCCAGGTGTTCGATTTCATTCCCCGCTACGACGCGGTCAAGGTCTCGGGCCTCGCCCTGCACGAATGGATCGGCCTGCTCTGGTATCGAATCAGCGGCTGATCGTCCACCAGGCTTCCCGGCCGGCACGGCTGGCGGCGCGATCCACCCGGACTTCGATCAGGACCGGAGTACCGCTGGCCACGGCAGCGTCGAGCACCTGCCCGAAATTGCCGAGGTCGGGCACGGCGCGATACTCAAGTCCGAAGGTGGCGGCAGCCGCCGCGAAATCGATGCCCTGGGGGGTGAGCCAGCCGCGCTCGAATTCCGCCAGACCTGCTTGCGGCAGATGATCGAAGATGCCGCCGCCGCCGTTGTTGATCACTACGACGACTGCGGGGAGGCCGCGCAGCGCGGCGAGGCCGCCAAGGTCGTGCTGGCAGGCGAGGTCGCCCAGAAGGGCAAGCGTGGGGCCGCGGACTGCAGCGATTCCCGCGGCGGTGGACAGGTTTCCGTCGATCCCGCTGACTCCTCGGTTGGCGAAGAATTCAATGGCCTTGCCGGAGCTGCCGGAAAAGCTGTCGACATCGCGTATGGGCAGGGAATTGCCGATGAAGACTGCAGCTCCCGCCGGCACGGCGGCGACGATGGCCTGAACGACTCGGGCTTCGGCAGGGAGGGGGAGGGTTGCCAAAGCTGCCTTCGCCTCCGCCTCGGCCGTTGCATAGGCCGCGATCCAATCCGGCCGGGCGATCGGCGGAAGGGCTGCGGCAAGTGCACGGCAGAAGGCGGCAGGTTCCGAGCGAACCAGGGTCCCGACGGTGTGGGCAGGATCGTTCCAGCGCGGACGTTCCTCGACCACGATGACCTCGGGGGCCTGGCTGGCAAAGACCTGGAGCCGGCGGTTGACGGGGAACTCGCCGAAGCGCAATACCCAGGTGGGACGATGGGTGGCGACGAAATCGTCCCGACGCAGCCAGCGATCCTGGTGGCCGCAGACGAGACCGCGGTCGTGGGGGCCGAAGCGCAGGTTGGCGAGGGGTTCTGCGATCACCGGGCAGGCGAGCTTGCGGGCGAGGTCGGTGAGGGCGGACGGAAAGGCGGGATCGCCGCCGGGGCCGGCCATGGCCCCGCACACGATGACCCCGGGGGCACCGGCGACGGTTGCCGCGACCGCGGCGACGGTCTCGGACGCCGGCGCGCCCGGGATTGGCCGGTGGATGCGCATGGCCGGCAAGGGTGCCAATGTGGGGACGGCATCGTTCCCGGGGAGCAGCGGCTCGCGGAAGGGTTGGTTCACCTGCACGGGTCCGGCCAGTGGCCAGCAACTGGTTTCTACCGCGCGGGCCGCAAGCCGGTGGAGCCACCCGGCGGCAAAATCCGGGTGGGGAGATTCCAGGAGATGGCGGTCGCGGAGCAAGCCGGTGAAGAGTCCCGACTGATCGACGGTCTGGTTGGCACCGCAGGCTTGGAGTTCGCAGGGCCGGTCGGCGCTCACCAGAATCAGCGGTACGGCGGCCCGGTCGGCCTCGATCACCGCCGGCAGCCAGTGGCCGGGGGCGCTCCCCGAAGTACCGAGGACCAGGGCCGGAACGCCGCTGGCCTTGGCGATGCCCAAGGCGACGAAGGCCGCGCAGCGCTCGTCGATCACGACCCGGCAGGCGATGGCGGGCTGGCGCAGAAGGGCGAGGGCCAGTGGTGTCGATCGGGAGCCCGGGGAAATGACGGCATGGCGGACTCCGGCCGCGGCGAAGCCGGCCACCAGGGTCTGCGACCACAGGTCGTTCAGGCTGCCCGTATCCATGGGTCGGGATCTCCCGATTTCCGCCACGCGGAGCCTGGGACGAGAAACGAAGGGCAGGAACTCATGGGTCTCATGCTTCCCTGGCCATGGATCTGGACGAACCCCGCGCCGCAACAGGGGGCGAACACAGGGCGTCAACGAGAGTCCGAAGTTTGACCTCAGTTTCCGCCAGCTCCCGCTCCGGTTCCGAACCGGCGACGATGCCGGCGCCGGCCCACAGACGCGCTTCGCGGCCGATCAACTGCGCGCAGCGCAGGGCGACCGCCACCTCGCCGTCGCCATCGGCGGAAATTTCGCCTATCCCGCCGCTGTACCAAGCGGGGCGCTCTTCGCCGTGGCTGCGCAACCAGTCCAGGGCAGCCGCACGTGGGTGGCCGCCGACGGCGGGCGTGGGATGGAGGGCGGCAATCAGATCGAAGAGGCTGGTGCCCGGTCGCGGTCGTCCTTCAAGCCGCGTGCGGCGATGGCTCAGGTGTTCGAGGCGAAGCACTTCGTCCGGCAGAGCGCGAACCCCTTCCGGGCACAGATCGGCGAGGGCGGCAGCGACGGCGGCGACGACGTGGGCCTGCTCCCGGCGGTTCTTGTCGCATTCCAAGGTCTCACTGCCAGCATCGCCGCCTGCGGTCCAGGCAGTTCCAGCCAGGGCATCGGCCTGGGCAATGCCGGCGCGGAAAAGCACCAGGCTTTCCGGGGTTGAGCCCAGAAAGACTTCGGCGCCTTCTCCGACAGCGTAAGTGAGGCAACTTGGCTGGCGGGCCAGGAGCGCCGCGAGGACAGGCCCTGGCGGGATGTCGCGCTCGCCGCTCAGTTGGGCGGAGCGGGCGAGCACGAGCTTTTCCGCCTTGCCGGCGGCGATGGCTCGCAGGGCGGCGCGCACGCGGGCCAACCAGGCGCGGTCCGGCAGCTCGCGAGGTAGCCGGACCACAGGCACCGCTGGGCGGGTATCGGGATGGTCCAGAAGTTTCGCCGCGCCGGCAGCAATTTCGCAGGCGCGGGGAGCAAGCCCCGTCACCGTCAGCGTGCAACTGCCCGCGCGGCAATCGAGTAGCAGCGCCGGAAGAACGAGGCGGGCGCTAGGGGCGTCGTGGGATTCCGGAGCAAAGGAGAAACCGAAAAACAGTCTTGGGGCGAGATCGCCGCGGGAAACGGCAAACAGCCCGGCGGCGGCATTGTGAAGTGCAGCGAAGCGGCCGGGGCCGGCCGAGGTGTACTCCAGCGCCGCCCCCAAACCAAGTGTCCAACGCCCTTGCTCCGGATTGGCCAGATACCACCAGGGACCCTTTTCGGGAACCGCGCCGAGCCAGTCGTTCTGCCCGTTCCCCAGGGGAAGGGTCATGCTCACCGGGGAGGATGCCGGAGCCACTGCGGCCAGGGCGGCCAGGCGGCGGGATAGGGCGGGATCGCCGAGCGCCCTGCGGGCAGCGTCGATCATCAGGCGTATTCCAGAGCAAGGTGCCGGAGCGCCTGGCGGTCGATCTTGCCACCGGCCAGGCGGGGTAGGGCGGCCACCGGAACGATGCGGCGGGGACGGGCCGCCGGGCGCAGGTGCGCTCGGCTCCAGGCGACGAGCGTGGCCGGCTCGGCGGTGCCTGCCACGATCGCCACCACCAGATCCCCCCAGACCGGGTCCGGGATTCCCGCCGCGGCGACTTCGCGGACTCCGGGGCATGCCGCAAGCGCGGATTCGATTTCGACCGGATGGACGTTCGTCCCCCCGCTCACCAGAACATCGTCGGCCCGGCCCAGAACCTCGACCTCGCGGTCTTCCACCCGTCCGAGATCGCCCGTCGCGAACCAGCCGTCGATAAGGCCTAGCCCGGGGCGCAGGGACGGATTGAGGTAGCCGAGCATGACCTGCGGACCCGCCAGCCATAGCCGGCCATCGGCGTCGTCGCGCACCTGCATTGCAGGTGAAGGGCGGCCGGCGAGTCCCGGGCGCCAGCAACCATCCCGGGGACGATGGGCGGCAACCTGGGCGGCCGTTTCAGTCATGCCCCAGGAGGGATGTAGGGGCCAACCCGCCTCCGTGGCTTTCCTGAAAAGTGATTCCGCCAGAGCGGCGCCGCCGATCAGGGCGACCCGCAATGACGCCGGTGGCCGGATCCCGGCGTCCACCAACTGGGTCAACATGGCCGGAACCAGGGAGATGTGAGTGACCGGTCTGGAAGCGAGGACGCCCGACACTGCATCGATCCCAAAGCGCTCCAACAGGAAGACCGCGGCTCCGGCCCGCGCTGCGCGCCACAGGATGGCAAGGCCGCCGACATGGAAGAGCGGCAGACAATTGAGCCACAGATCACCGGGCTCCAATTCGAGGCAGCGGTTGGCGGCTTCCGCCGCGGCGTCGAGGTTGCCCTGGGAGAGCATGACTGCCTTGGCTTCCCCCGAACTTCCGCTGGTTGCGACGACCAGCGCCAGTTCGGGAGCGGTTTCGCGGGCCGAGGTCCAGGGAATCCCGGCGGTCGGCAGGGCCGCCAAGCGCTCGGCCTGGCGGCCGGCGAGAGCCTGCCAGACCGGCCAGCGGGCGTCCGCGAAGGCGGGGTCGAGAGGCCAGAACGCCCGGCAGGCAGCGCTGGCTCCGTAAGCGGCGAAGGCCAGGTCGCGGTTTCCCGCGGCCAGGGCAACGATGGGGGCGGAGCCCTCGGCGAAGACTGGGCCCAGGGACAGGGCTCGCTCGCGCAGCTCACCGAAGTTCAGTTCTTCGTCGGCAGTGGCCAGCGCCAGCGCTTGGGAGCGGTCGCGGGCCGACCGGGCGAGGTGCTGAAAGAGGGAGAAAGAAGGCTGCATCAGAGACTGATTATAAGCCCCGGCACCTGGGCTGCCGTGTGTGAGAGATCAAGAAAGGACGGGGACGAATCCCAGTCCGGGTCGGTCCGGCAGGCGCAAGCGACCTCCCGCCACCGGCGGCGGAGTCCCGGTGTCCGTAGCGAACCAGCCCGCCGTGGCGAGTCCATGGGCGACTTCGCGATCGCTTCCCGCGGCGACGGCGGCAGCCAGGTGGGCTGCGGCGAGGAGACCACAGGCGCTCTCCAGCGCGGAGGTCACGACGCAGGTGATACCCGCATCCCGGGCCTGGCGGGCGAGGGCCAGGGTGGCCCGCATTCCGCCATGGCGGGCGGGCTTGAGCACCAGACGGCGTACCGGCGATCGGGCGAGAAGCTCCGGAACCGGAAGGCGGGCGAGAGATTCGTCCAGTGCCAGGGCGATGCGGGTGCCTTCCTGCAGGCGGTCCAGGGCTGCCGGATCGGGGTCCCGCAAAGGCTCTTCCAGGGACTCCACCGGCAGTCGCTCGCAGGCGGCGAGAAACTCCACAGCGGTGATTTCGTCCCAGGCGCCATTGGCATCGAGCCGCAGCCGGCAGCCCGCCGGCAGGGCCTCCGCCAAGTGCTGGAGAATTCGGATCTCGGTCGCCGGGAGCGTGCAGCCCACCTTGAATTTGAGGACCGAATAGCCTTCTTTGCAGGCGGCCACGATGTCTTCCGGCGTCGCTGCCGTGACGGCGCCGAGGATGGCATTGACAGGAATCTCCGAAGCTGCCGGGCTGCCGGCCAGAAAACTTGCCAGGGGCGTTCCGGCGGCTTGGGCTTCGAGATCAAGGGCGGCGCACTCTTCGGCATAGCGCATGGCAGAGGCTTCGTCGATTCCGGCCTCCGGAAGGGGGGCACAGTCGCCCCAGCCGATGCGGCCGTCCGCGGCGTCCAGCCGTAGAAGCTGACCACGCCTGCCGTCAATCCGGCGTCCGCCAGCCTCCCAGGGACGACGGAAGGGGAGACCGTAGGACAGCCACCGGGCGGAGATGGGGATCACGGCCGCTTGCGGAAGGGGGAAAAATCCGGCGGGCGACGCTCCAGCCAGGCGTCGCGCCCCTCCTGGCCCTCGGCGGTCATGTAGAACAGGCCGGTCGCGTTGCCGGCGAGTTCCTGGATGCCTGCCAGTCCATCGGTATCGGCGTTGAAGCCGGCTTTGATCATGCGCAGGGCCATGGGCGAAAGGTCCAGCATCCGCTTGCACCAAGCCACGGTCTCCTCCTCCAGCATTTCCACCGGGACTACGGCATTGACCAGTCCCCAGTCCAGGGCCTGGGCAGCGTCATACTGCCGGCAGAGGAACCAGATCTCCTTGGCGCGCTTGACGCCGATGGTCCGCGCCAGCAGTCCCGCGCCGAGCCCGGCGTCGAACGAACCGACCCGAGGCCCGGTCTGGCCGAAGCGGGCGTTTTCGGCGGCGATGGTGAGATCGCAGACCAAGTGCAGGACGTGTCCCCCTCCCACCGCGTAGCCGGCCACCATGGCGACGACCGGCTTTGGCAGACGCCGAATTTGCATCTGCAGGTCGAGGACGTTCAGATGGGGAGTGCCGCCTTCGTCGATATAGCCTTCGTCGCCGCGCACCCTCTGATCGCCGCCCGAGCAGAATGCCTCGGCGCCGGTTCCGGTGAGGATGATGGCGCCGATGGCGTTGTCGTGGTGGGCGCGGTGGAAAGCGTCGATGAGCTGATCGACGGTTTCCGGGCGGAAGGCATTGCGGCGTTCGGGGCGGTTGATGGCGATGCGGGCGATTCCGTCGGCTGTGCCGAAAAGGATGTCGGAATAGTCGCCTTGGTTTTTCCAGGGCAGGGCGGGGCGGATCATGGTGGCAAGGGAAAAAGAAAAATTGTATTCGTCCCGGAGGGGGGAGCGGAAATTTAAACCGCCGGACCCCACAGTTCCTTGACTTTGTTATAAAGTGCTGGAAAACAAGAAACTAAGCATTTAGTAATAAACGCGTCGCCCGGGGGGGTTCGGCGGGTGGCGCTGGAAGAAACATGGATGCCTTGCCACGCGTGCTCATCGTTGACGCCTCCCGCGTCATCCGCGCTTCGCTTTCAAAAATCCTGACGGAATTCTTTGACGTTCGGGAAGAGGCCAACGGCGAATCTGCCTGGCAGACGCTGGTGCTCGATTCCTCTATCGTCGCGGTCATCTCCGGCGCCAGCCTGCCCAAACTCGACGGCTACGGACTGGTCGAGCGCATGCGGAGCAGCAAGCTCCAGCGGCTGCGGGAGACGCCGTTCTTCCTGATCATCTCCGACACCGTGGGCGAGGGGGAGCGACAGCAGGCCCGGATCAGGGGGGTGACGGACTTTCTTCAGAAAGGCATGGCTAGCGCCCAGATCGGCATGCTGGTTGCCGCCATCCGCAAGGGCGCGGAGGTTCCGCCGCCGGAAGATCCGGCGACCGAGGGCAGGGGTTCCTACAAGGTCGGCGAATCGGTTGCCGATGAGGAGTCGGTGGGCACCGCCAGCAATCTTGGCATCAGCGACATCATGGGCCAGATGGGCCGCATGGCGGGCATGTCCGGAATCACGGCCAGCGACGTCATGGGGTCCGCCAAGCCCGTTCCGGAGTTTCCGCCCCGGGCCGAAGTGGAGCTTTTCCTGACGCGCTATCTGGCCGCCGGCGGCAATCACTCGGTCGGGGTTCTGGTGTTCGGCTTGGACAGCTATCCTCGCGTCGCCCAGCGCTTTGGGTCCGACCTCGCCGACAAGATTGCCCTCAAGTTCGGTCGCCTTCTCGCGAACAAGATTCGAACCGACGACTGCATCGGTGCCTTTTTGCCGGGACGTGTCGCCATCGTGGCTCCGGGCACCAATCGCGCCCTCTGTGCGAGTTTCGCCGAGCGCGTGTGCAAGGGGCTGGCTGCAGCGCAGATTTCCATTCGCGGCGAGCGGGTGGATATGACCGTAAGCGTCGGCGTCGCCGCCGTGCCCGAGGATGGCGTCGCGCTCTCGGCGGACGATTTCCTGATGCTTGCCAATGGGCGCATGGACGCTGCGCTCAAGGCCGGCGGCAACCGCGTCGAATCGGGGCAATCGCGAACCAGCGAAGACTTCCGCAAGGACGAATTTGTTCTCCGACTGAAGGAGATCATGACTTCAGTTTCGCCTGAAGCGCTACAGCCTTGTCTGGGGAGCGTCGGCCTCCAGATCGTTCCCGTACTCAAGCAGATCGATCTGGCATTCAACCTGGGATTGCCCCTGGACGACATCGAGCGAAAGCTTTGGTCGCGAGCCCGATCCGAGAGAATGATGGGCTGATCCCCATAGGAAAACGGCCGGAATCTCCGGCCGTTTCGTTTTTCTCGGTCAGGCCGTGACCGGGATCTTGCCGATCTTGACCTGCCACTCCCGCGGTCCGGTGTTATGCACCGAAGTGCCTGACGAGTCGACCGCCACGGTCACCGGCATGTCCTGCACATCGAACTCGTAGATGGCTTCCATGCCCAGGTCGGCAAAGCCCACCACCTTGGCCGATTTGATGGCCTTGGCCACCAGGTAGGCGGCGCCGCCGACGGCCATCAGGTAGGCGGACTTGTTGTCCTTGATGGCCTCGATGGCGACCGGGCCGCGCTCGGATTTGCCGATCATGGAGATGAGGCCGGTCTTCTCCAGCATCATGCGGGTGAACTTGTCCATTCGCGTGGCGGTGGTGGGACCAGCGGGTCCGACCACTTCGTCGCGTACCGGATCCACCGGACCGACGTAGTAGATGACCCGGTTGGTGAAGTCCACCGGCAGTTTCTCGCCCTTGGCCAGCATGTCGGCGATGCGCTTGTGGGCGGCATCGCGGCCGGTGAGCATCTTGCCGTTGAGGAGGATTTTCTGGCCCGGTTTCCAGGAGGCGACTTCTTCCTTGGTCAGGGTGTCGAGATTGACCCGGGTGGCGGATTTCAGGTCGGGCGTCCAGGTCACGGCGGGCCAGTCTTCCAGCTTGGGCACTTCCAGCTTGGCGGGGCCGGAGCCGTCGAGGTGGAAGTGGCAGTGGCGGGTGGCGGCGCAGTTGGGCACCAGGGCCACCGGCAGATTGGCGGCGTGGCAGGGGTAGTCCAGGACCTTGACGTCGAGGACGGTGGTGAGACCGCCGAGCCCCTGGGCGCCGACGCCCAGCGCATTGACCTTTTCGTACAGTTCGAGGCGCAGTTCCTCGGCCCGGGTCAGCTTCGCGCCCGAAGCGGCCTTGGCCTTCAGTTCATGGATGTCCACCGGCGCCATGATCGATTCCTTGGCCAACAGCATGGCCTTTTCCGGAGTGCCGCCGATGCCGATGCCGATGATGCCGGGGGGGCACCAGCCGGCGCCCATTTCCGGAATCTTGTGCAGCACCCAGTCCACCAGGTCGTCGGAGGGGTTGAGCATGGCGAACTTGGATTTGGCCTCGGAACCGCCACCCTTGGCGGCACAGATGACTTCCACGTGGTCGCCGGGGACGATTTCGTAGTGCACCACGGCCGGGGTGTTGTCCTTGGTGTTCTTGCGGGCGCCGGCGGGGTCGGCGAGGACCGAAGCGCGCAGGGGGTTGTCCGGGTTGGCATAGGCGCGGCGTACCCCTTCGTTGATCATTTCCTGCAGACTCATGGTGGCATCGTCCCAGGTCACCTTCATGCCCACCTTCAGGAAGACCATCCCGATGCCCGTATCCTGGCAGATCGGGCGATGGCCCTCGGCGGCCATGCGGGAATTGGTCAGGATCTGGGCGATGGCATCCTTGGCTGCCGGAGATTCCTCGCGCTCGTAGGCTTCGCCCAGGGCGGAAATGTAGTCGAGGGGGTGGTAGTAGCTGATGTACTGGAAGGCGTCGGCGACGGACTGGATCAGGTCTTCCTGGCGGATGGCAGTCATGGTGATTTTCCGGGTCAGTGATTCTGGTGTTGCAAGGCGAGGGTCTGGGTCATGACCTTGTCGGTGATGGCGATCATAACGGCAGATAAGAGGAAGAGGGCGTGGATGCACGCCTGAGCTATGATGACCCGGTCTTCGATCTGGGCCGCATTGATGAAGGTTTTCAAGAGGTGGATGGACGAAATGCCGATCAACGCGGTGGCCAATTTGACCTTGAGGACGCCGGCATTGACGTGGGACAACCACTCCGGTTGATCCGGGTGACCATCCAGGTCCAGACGGGACACGAAGGTCTCATATCCACCAACGGTGACCATGATGAGCAGGTTGGCGATCATGACAACGTCGATGAGCCCGAGGACGATCAGCATCACCTCGGCTTCGGAAAGGGTGCCGGCTTTGCTGATCAGGTGGATCAGTTCGTGCATGAACTGGTATACGTAGACGCCCTGGGCGGCGATCAGGCCGAGATAGAGGGGGGCCTGGAGCCAGCGGCTCCAGAAAATGAATGCTTCGAGTTTGGCGACGGCTTTCATAGGGCTCTGGGGAGGGAAAGATTCGAATTTTACCACGGTGGTCAACCGGGAAAATCAGTGAGATCCCGCGCCATTGTTGCGCCGCAGCGTGCTTTCGTAAGCGGGTTGTAAGAAACTCTGCGTGTAATGCAGCGCAGCCGAAAACGACAGGCGCTTTGCAGGGGTCCCAGATCACAGCGATGAGCGCAGCATTCCCGAGCTGCAAGCCGGGGGGCTTGCATTCCGATTTTTTCGTTTTTCGTTTTTTGTTTGGCCTATTTCGCAGAGGAGAAACAGATGTCTAATGAATCCGTGCAGATCTATTACCCGTCCGATGAAATCGTCAAGAACGCGGCGGTTTCCGGGATGGACGCCTACAAGGCGTTGTGCGCGGAAGCCGAGGCTGATTACGAAGGTTACTGGGCCAAGCGTGCCCGCGAGTTGATTACCTGGAAGCAGCCTTTCACCCAGGCGCTCGATCAGTCCAATGCTCCTTTCTTCAAGTGGTTTGCCGACGGCAAGCTGAACGCTTCCTACAACTGCCTCGACCGCAACGTCGAAAACGGTCTGGGCGACAAGGTTGCCATCATCTTCGAAGCGGATAGCGGCGAAGTGACCAAGGTCACCTACAAGGAAATGCTGGTCAAGGTCTGCAAGATGGCCAACCTGCTCAAGTCCAAGGGCGTCAAAAAGGGTGACCGTGTCGTTATCTACTTGCCGATGACCATCGAAGGTATCGTTGCCATGCAGGCCTGCGCCCGCATCGGCGCGACCCATTCCATCGTCTTCGGTGGTTTCTCCGCCCAGTCCCTGCGCGACCGGATCAATGACGCCGGCGCCGTCATGCTCATCACCTCCGACGGTCAGTTCCGCGGCGGCAAGGCCATTCCCCTGAAGCCCATCGCCGACGAGGCTTTCGCCATGGGCGGCTGCGAATCAGTGAAGGACGTCATCGTCTTCAAGCGCACCGGCGGCGATTGCGCCATGACTGCCGGCCGTGACAGCTGGCTCCACGAAGGTCTGGCCAATCAGGCGGACACCTGCGAGCCCGAGTGGGTCGACGCCGAGCACCCGCTCTTCCTCCTCTACACTTCCGGTTCCACCGGCAAGCCGAAGGGCGTCGTGCATTGCACCGGCGGCTATCTGCTCCACGCCATGCTGACCATGAAGTGGACCTTCGACATCAAGCAGTCCGACACCTTCTGGTGTACCGCCGACATCGGCTGGGTGACCGGCCACACCTACATCACCTACGGCCCCCTGGCCTGTGGCGTGACCGAAGTGGTGTTCGAAGGCGTGCCCACCTACCCGGATGCCGGCCGCTTCTGGAAGATGATCCAGGATCATGGCGTGACCGTGTTCTACACCGCACCCACCGCCATCCGTTCGCTGATCAAGGCGTCCGACTCCAACCCGGCCGTTCATCCCAAGAGCTACAACCTCTCCACCCTGCGCATCCTGGGTTCCGTCGGCGAGCCGATCAACCCCGCCGCCTGGGAGTGGTACTACCAGAACGTCGGTGGCGGCCGTTGCCCCATCGTCGATACCTTCTGGCAGACCGAAACCGGCGGTCACATGATCACGCCGCTGCCGGGCGCCACTCCGCTGGTTCCGGGCTCCTGCACCCTGCCGTTCCCGGGCATCCAGTTCGCCGTGGTGGACGAGACCGGTTCCGAGCTTCCCTGGGGCCAGGGCGGCATCCTGGTGTGCAAGAAGCCTTGGCCGTCCATGATACGCACCATCTGGGGCGATCCGGAACGCTTCGTCAAGTCCTACTACCCCGCCGATTTCCAGGGCAAGCTTTACCTGGCCGGCGATGGCGCCATCCGTGATGCCAATACCGGCTATTTCACCATCACCGGCCGGATCGACGACGTGCTGAACGTTTCCGGTCACCGGATGGGCACCATGGAAATCGAATCGGCCCTGGTTGCCAACCCGCTGGTGGCGGAAGCCGCCGTCGTCGGTCGTCCTGACGACCTGACCGGCGAGGCCATCGTCGCTTTCGTGGTCCTGAAGGGGGCTCGTCCGGCCGACGCCGACGCCGCCAAGAAGATCGCCAAGGAACTGGCCGACTGGGTGGGCAAGGAGATTGGTCCCATTGCCAAGCCCAAGGACATCCGCTTCGGCGACAACCTGCCCAAGACCCGTTCGGGCAAGATCATGCGTCGTCTGCTGCGGGGTCTGGCCAAGGGCGAGGAACTCACCCAGGATACTTCCACCCTGGAAAACCCGGCCATCCTCGAGCAGCTCAAGAACTCGATCTGATGGCCTGGGGCGGGTCGGGATTCGTCCCGGCCCCGTTCTGGAATGGAAGCACAAACGGCCCTGCCCGCTTGCCGGGGCGGGTCGTAGATCAAACAAAAGGCAGGGAGGAGAAATGGTCGCCTACTTGGTGACCGCGAAGGCGGTAGTGGTAACCGCTGGAGAACGGCTGGCGCGCGGGGCGTGTCGGCCGTTTTTGTTTGGTTAAATCCGTCATGCGGCAATCGTCGACTATCCGTCAGCGCCTGGCAGGCATCGGC
The DNA here is from genome assembly GCA_035345935.1 of Rhodocyclaceae bacterium. GTDB lineage: Bacteria > Pseudomonadota > Gammaproteobacteria > Burkholderiales > Rhodocyclaceae > SSSZ01. The sequence goes on from DAORDK010000003.1 coordinate 19,437, forward strand.
CTCGTCGGGCTACCCTTGCTCAGCTTTCCGCTGGTCTCGCTGCCGGTCGGCGAGTTTGCCGGATTGCCAGCGACCTATTGTTATCTTTTTGGCGTCTGGCTTTGGCTCATCGCTTTGGCGGCCTGGGTTTCCGAGCGTAGGGGGCGATGATGCCTTCGGGTTGGCTGGTCACCGCGGTCGCCATTGCCTATCTGGGCCTGCTCTTTGCCGTGGCCCGCTTTGGCGATGCCCGCGCCGATGCCGGCCGCTCGATCATTTCCGCCAACGTCTATTCGCTCTCCCTGGCGGTCTATTGCACCTCCTGGACTTTCTACGGAAGTGTCGGCCGGGCGACTTCCGGCGGCCTGTCGTTTCTGACCATCTACCTCGGGCCGACCCTGGTCCTGCTCTTCGGTACGGTCATTGCCAAGATGATTCGGATCAGCAAGGCGCACCGCATCACCTCGATCGCCGATTTCATTGCCTCCCGCTACGGCAAGAGCCAATTTCTCGCCGGTCTGGTGACGGTCATCGCGGTGATCGGTGTCATCCCTTATATCGCGCTCCAGCTCAAGGCCGTTTCGGCAAGCTTCGACATCGTCTTCGCCAATCCCGTGGACATGAGCGAGCCCTGGTGGGCCGACTCCACCCTGGCCATAGCCGCCGTCATGGCGGTCTTCACCATCCTGTTCGGGACGCGTCACCTGGATGCGGCAGAACGACACGAGGGCATGGTTGCTGCGGTCGCTTTCGAATCGGTGGTCAAGCTGGTGGCCTTTCTGGCGGTGGGTCTCTTTGTCACCTACGGCCTGTTCGACGGGTTTGGCGATGTCTTTGGGCGGGCGGCCGCATCCCCGGAACTGGCCAAACTGCTGACGCTGGATCCCGCGCGGTCGGGGAACTGGCTTGCGCTCCTCATCCTGTCCGGTTTGGCCATCTTGTTGCTGCCGCGCCAGTTCCAGATCGCCGTGGTGGAGAACGTCGATGAAAGTCATCTGCGGCGAGCGGTCTGGCTTTTTCCCCTGTACCTCCTCCTGATCAACATCTTTGTCTTCCCCCTGGCCCTCGGTGGCATGCTCCACTTCGGCGGCACCGGCGGGGATGCCGATACCTTCGTCCTGACCCTGCCTTTGTCGGAAGGTGCGAGCGGTCTTGCCCTCTTTGCCTTCATCGGAGGCCTGTCGGCGGCTACCGGCATGGTCATAGTCGAGACCATCGCCCTGTCCACGATGGTCTGCAACGACCTGGTCATGCCCTGGCTGCTGCGCTCGGCCTGGTTCGACTCGCGGGCCAGACGGGACCTGTCCGGAATCCTCCTCGGTATCCGGCGCTTCGCCATCGCCCTTATCCTGCTCCTCGGCTACGCTTATTTTCGTGCCTCCGGAGAGGCATACGCTCTAGTCGCCATCGGTCTCATCTCCTTCGCCGCCGTCTCCCAGTTCGCCCCCGCCATGTTGGGCGGCCTCTACTGGAAACAGGGGAATCAGGCGGGGGCTGTCGCAGGTTTGTTGGGCGGTTTTGCGGTCTGGCTCTACACGCTGCTTCTGCCTTCCTTCGCGAAATCGGGCTGGATCGGTCGCGGGTTTCTAGATCTGGGGCCGGCGGGGATGGCGATGCTCAAACCTCAAGCCCTGTTCGGTCTCGGTGGAATGGATGAGATCTCCCATTGTCTCTTCTGGAGCCTCCTGGTCAATTCCGCCCTCTACGTTGGGGTCTCGCTCACAACTCGTCCGGGGGCGACCGAGGTGGCCCAGGCCGAACGCTTCGTCGATGCCTTGAGCCGGGGCGGTGCGGCACCCCGGGCTAGCCTATGGCGGGGCAGCGCTTCGTCAGGAGAACTGGTGGCGCTGTTGGAACGCTTTCTCGGGCCTGCCCGCGCGCGCAAGCAGCTCAGGGCTTACGCGCGCCGTAGGGACCTCGACGACTGGAAATCCCTGCCGGCCGACGCCGATTTTGTCTCTTTTGCCGAGACCCAGCTCGCCGGCGCCATCGGGTCGGCCAGTGCCCGGGTGATGGTTGCCTCGGTGGTCCAGGAAGAAGAGCTTGGCTTGGACGAAGTCCTCGACATCCTAGACGAGGCTTCCCAGGTGCGCGCCTATAGTCGCGAACTGGAAGCCAAGTCCAAGGCGCTGGAGGCGGCCACCGCCGAGTTGCGGGCGGCCAACAATCGGCTGCGGGAACTCGACCGCATGAAGGATGATTTCATCTCCACGGTCACCCACGAATTGCGCACCCCGCTGACCTCGATCCGTGCCCTGTCGGAATTGCTTCTCGACGATCCCAGGATGGACCTTTCCGACCGTCGGCGCTTTTTCGGCATCATCGTCGCCGAGGCCGAGCGGCTGACCCGGTTGATCAATCAGATTCTCGACATGGCCAAGCTGGAGTCGGGGCGGGCGGAATGGGTGACCGGCGAAGTCGATCTCGCCACCATGATCCGCGAATCTGTCGATTCGGTGGACCAGCTCTTCCGCGGCAAGGGCGTTGCCGTTGAACTGCACCTGCCCGAAACGGGCCCGGTGATTCAGGCGGACCGCGACCGGCTGGTACAGGTCATGATCAACCTCCTGTCCAACGCGGTGAAATTCGTGCCGGATTCGGGCGGACGGGTTGCCGTCACTCTCGCGGTGGACGCAGGCCAGGCCCGCATCGAGGTGGCCGACAACGGTGTGGGCCTCAACCCGGACGAACTGGACGTCGTATTCGAAAAATTCCGCCAGGGGGGCAATACCCTCACGGACAAGCCCCAGGGTACCGGTCTGGGCTTGCCGATCAGCCGCCAGATTGTCGAGTATTTCGGCGGTCGCTTGTGGGCTGAAAGCGAACCGGGGCAGGGCGCTCGTTTCATCTTTACCCTGCCCCTGCCGAGAGAGGCCGAGCATGAGAACTAGGGAGGAATGACCATGGCACACAAGATTCTGATCGTCGACGATGAGCCCAATATCGTCGTTTCGCTGGAATTCCTGATGAAGAAGGAAGGATTCGACGTGGCGGTCGCGGTGGACGGAGAGGAAGCCCTGGCCAAGGTAGCGACCTTTCGGCCCGACCTCGTGCTGCTCGATGTCATGATGCCCAAGAAATCGGGTTTCGAAGTCTGCGAGGCCGTTCGCGCAAATCCGGACAATGCCCGGCTTCTGGTCGTCATGCTCACAGCCAAGGGTCGGGATACCGAGGTGGCCAAGGGTCTGGCTTTGGGTGCCGATGCCTACGTCACCAAGCCGTTTTCGACCAAGGAACTCGTCGCCAAGGTCAAAGCCATGCTCGCGGGAGCCTGAGCCACGGCTTACGGATTCGAGAAAGGGACGCCATGAAGGCCAAGGTCCGCTTCATCCTCGCTGCCGTCGTCTTGGGTCTGCTGATGACCGGGCCCTTTGTCGTCACGTCGATACTGGTTTGGCTCGACATGAAGGAGGCCGAGCGGACGATGCTCGTGGAGCTCCTGATTTCCCGCTTGCCCATCGGCACCGTGATGACCATCTTTGGATTCATTGTCGGGCTGGCCATCCTCCATAAGCTTTTCGGCCATTATGTGGACGGTCTGCTGCGAATGGCGGAAACCTTGCGCCTCATGCTCGGGGCCAACCGCAATTTTCGCGTCGCCCTGGAGGGACCGCCGGAGGTGCAGCAACTGGCCCGGGCGGCAAACGATCTGGCGCAACAGCGCAACGAACTGCTCGACGACGTCGACGCCCAGATCGCCCGTGCCAAGGCTTCGCTGGAAGAGGAGAAGAATCGCCTCGCCGCCCTCATGTCGGAGCTCGCCCAGGCGGTGATCGTCTGCAATCTGGACGGCCGCGTCTTGCTCTACAACAACCGGGCGAGACTGCAGTTCAAGGCACTGGCCCAAGGGCCCACCTCGGTGGCGGGCGGGGCGCTGATCGGCCTTGGTCGGTCGATCTTCTCGATTCTCGAGAAGAGCCAGGTGACCCATGCCCAGGAAGTCATCCGCCAAAGGCTGGCGACGGGAAAGGCGGGATTGGCCAATTTCGTCACCACCACCCGGGGCGGGCAGTTGTTGCGGGTCCAGATGGTGCCTGTCCTCACCGGGGCGGTGGAAGGGAGTAGTCCCCCGGTCATGGGGGGATACGTGCTGACGGTCGAGAATATCACCCGCAGCATCGAGCAGGAGGCCCGCCGCGATCAGGTGCTTCATTCCCTGACCGAAGGCAGTCGCGCGGCTCTCGGCACGCTGCGGGCGGCGGTCACCAATCTGATCGATTATCCGGACATGGAGCCGGAATTGCGCGAGCGTTTCGTCCGCATCATCGACGAGGAAGCGGCTCGCATGAGCGATCGGCTGGATCGGACCATGGCCGATTTTTCCGATTCGCTCAAGACCCGATGGCCCCTCGAGGATGTCCTCGGGATCGATATCGTTGCCGCCGCCCAGCGGCGCATCGAAGACCTGCTCCAACTGCCCAGCAAGACCGAGGAAATGGACGACGCCTTGTGGATCAAGGCCGACAGCTTCTCGCTGGTGTTCGCCATCGCCTTTTTGGCCACGCGACTGCAGGAACATTACGAGATTCGCGAGTTGCGTTTCCGCCTGTCGGGCCACGACCGTCTGGCCTATCTCGACATCATCTGGAGCGGCCCGGCGATGTCTTCGGAAACTTTCTATACCTGGGAGCTCGAACCGATGCGCCTGAGCGCCGAAACGACGCCTCTCAGCTTGCGCGACGTCATCGACCGCCACGGCGGCGAAGTCTGGTACCAAAGGGAAAAGGCCGCGCACCGGGCCTTCTTCCGCTTCGTCCTCCCGGTGGCTGCCCCGGAATCGGCCGCCGTAGCGCTCGACGACGAGGCACGCGCCCGCGGGCGGCCGGAGTACTATGATTTCGACCTGTTCAAGTTCCAGGACATGGCAGGCGTTGACCTCGACCGCCGACTGACCGAACTGGTCTATACCGTGTTCGATACGGAAACGACGGGTCTGGAGCCGTCCAATGGCGACGAAATCATCCAGATCGGCGCAGTGCGTATCGTCAACAACCGGGTGCTGCGGCAGGAAATCTTCAACCAGCTGGTCGATCCCCAGCGGATGCTGCGGCCCGAAACCATTCCCATCCACGGGATCACCGATGACATGGTGCGCGGCCAGCCGACCATCGACATCGTTCTGCCTGCCTTCCGCGAATTTTGCGAAGACACGGTCCTGATCGCCCATAACGCGGCTTTCGACATGCGCTTCCTGCAATTGAAGGAAGCGTCAACCGGTATCCGCTTCGGGCAGCCGGTCCTCGACACCCTCTTGCTCTCCGCGGTCGCGCATCCCAACCAGGAATCCCACAAGCTCGACGTCATCCTGGAGCGTCTGGGGATCACTATCGAGACCCGGCACAATGCGATCGACGACTCTCTGGCGACCGCGGAAGTCTTCCTCAAGCTCGTCCCAGTGCTTGCGGAGAAGGGGATCTTCACGCTGCGTCAGGCGCTGGAAGCCTCGCAGCAGACTTACTATGCTCGAATCAAGTATTGATTTTCCGCTGACTGAGCCCCTCCCGGGCCTTCCCTGCCGCGCGGCCGAAGCACTGGCGCGGCGCATCTCCGCCGCGACCGACATCCCCGAATTGGTTTCCTGCGCCTCGGCAGCGACCCAGCTCGCTATGGCGACCTCGACCGTCGGCCTCACCGGGCATGTCCTCAGCGGCCTGATCTCCGGTCTCAACGACCGCATTTCCGTGCGCGTCATCGAACTCACCGCCCAGGGGCACCGCCTGCCCCCGGTGCCCTGGTGCTGGCTCGCCTTCGGATCTCAGGGTCGATGCGAGCAGACCTTCGTCACCGACCAGGACAACGGTCTCCTCTTCAGCGCCGCCGACGATGCCGAGGCAGGCGCCCTGCGGGAATTGTTCCTCCCGTTTGCGCGGGCGGCCAATGCCAATCTGGACCGTTGTGGATTCACCTTCTGCAAGGGTGAAGTGATGGCCGGCAATCCCCGGTGGTGTCTGTCCATCGACGAATGGCGCCGCTGTTTCATCGACTGGGTCCGGCGGCCGGAACCGGAAGCCCTGATGCACGCCACGATCTTTTTCGACTTGCGTCCGCTCTTTGGCGATCTGGGCCTGGGCGAATCGCTGCTCGCAAAGGTGCTCGACCTCACCAGCGACACACCTGCCTTTCTTCATCTGATGGCGGCGAATGCCCTTCTGGCCCAGCCGCCCCTGGGCCTTCTCGGTGACGTGGTCACCAAGACGGGAGAGCATGGGGCGACGGTCGATCTGAAAAAATTTGGTGCTCGGGTCTTCGTCGATGCGGGCAGAATTTTTGCGCTGGCCTCGGGGGTACGGGCGGTCGCCACCCGGGAGCGGCTGGCGGAGGCGGGGCCCGCCGTCGGCATGACTTCTGACGAGGTGGGCGCCGCGCGGGATGCCCTGTCTCACTTGCTCCGCCTGCGGCTGGACCGGCAGGCGGATAAGTTGGCCAGGGGCGAGCCGGCTCACCATGGCGTCATTCCCGATGAATTGCACAATCTGGACCGGGCCATTCTGCGCGAGTGCCTGCGCGAAGCCAAGCGCCTGCAGCAGCGGGTCAAGCTAAACTATGCGCTTTAGCGCGCGGCTGGCAATGGCTGGACCTCGCGTGTTTCTGTCCCCTGCCCAATTCCTTATCAGGGACCGTGATCATGGAATCTGAGATCATCGACCAAACTGCGTCCCAGCTACGCCTGGACGGGACTCGCCGCTACGCCGCTGCAGCAGCAGCCTTTCTGCGCAAGCATGCCCCCTTCGACCGCATGAGCGCGGAAGCGCTCGAGTGGGCCGCGAGCCGGGTCCAGATCGCCTTCTTTGCCGCAGGGGTCCGCATTCTCGGTCCCGAGGACGGAGTCGTCGCCCATTTTCACGTCGTCGAGTCAGGCAAGGTTCAGGCCCGGCAGGCGGGTGAGGTTGCGGTGACCGAGTATTCCGTCCTGACCCTTGGACCCGGAGAAAGCTTTCCCATTGGGGCGGTCACCGCCCGGCGGCCATCGACCAACCTTTATACCGCGCTTGAGGATACGTTCTGCTACCGTCTTGCCGCGGACGATTTCCTCGAGTTGATGACGGCAAGTCCGGAATTCAACTTGTTCTGTACCCAATACATTGCCAGCCTCCTCAACCAGTCCCGGCAGCAATTGCAGTTGCAGTTCTCCCAGCGCGCCAGTGAGCAGCAGACGCTCAATTCACCGCTCGCTTCGGTGGGCAGCCGCAAGCCGGTGACGGTGGCTCCTGATACTCCCGTGCGGGCAGCCCTCGAAACCATGTCGCGGGCCTCCGTGGGGTCCCTGGTGGTAGTCGATGGCGACGGCAGACCGGTGGGCATCTTCACCAGGACCGACCTGCTCGATCGCGTGGTCCTCGCCAATCTGGCTCAGGACAAGCCCCTATCCGCCGCGATGTCGCCGAATCCCTTCCAGCTGGAAGAGCATGCCACCGCCTATGACGCCATGCTTGCCATGGCCACCCATGGCATTCGCCACATCCTCGTGGTCGATGCCGAAGGGAAGTTGACCGGGGTGGTTTCGGAGCGGGACCTCTTTGCCCTGCAGCGGGTCGGACTGCGCCAGATCCGTCAGGCCATCGAATTCGCCGATGGCGTCGATGCCCTGCGCCAGTCCGCCGCCGATGTGCGTCAGCTGGCTTTCAACATGCTGGCCCAGGGCATCGGGGCCGAGCAGTTGACCCAGTTCATCTCGGCTCTCAATGACGCGCTGACCCGACGCATCATCGCCCTGAATCTCGAACGCCACGACTTTTCCGGGATTGCCTGGTGCTGGCTTGCCTTCGGCTCCGAGGGGCGCGACGAGCAGACTTTCAGCACCGACCAGGACAACGGGATCGTCTTCGCCTGCGACGACTTCCATGATCGGGAGGAACTCAAGTTGCGCTTTCTGGCTTTTGCCCGGGAGGTGAACGCCGACCTGGATCGTTGCGGCTTTCCCCTGTGCAAAGGCAATATCATGGCGAGCAATCCGCAGTGGTGCCTTTCCCTGGATGAATGGAAGGAACAGTTCAGCAAGTGGATTCGGGTGCCCCAGCCGGAAGCCTTGCTGAACGCCACCATCTTCTTCGACTTTCGCGCCCTTTACGGCCAAGCCGACCTGGCTGAGAGCCTGCGGCGCCACCTGCTCGATCTGACGGCGTCCAACGCGCTTTTTCTGAGGGCCATGGCCCATAACGCCCTCGACGTAGGGCCGCCGCTCGGAACCTTTAGAGATTTCGTCACCGATCTCGATCCCGATCATCCTGGACGCATCGATCTCAAGAAATACGGTGCGCGCCTTTTCGTCGATGCGGCCCGTATCTATGCGCTGGCCACCGGTGTCCACAATACCAACACGGTCCAACGTCTGCGCCTTGCCGCCGCGCGGCAGAATGCCAAGGCCGAGGAGGTCGGCGCGATGGTGGAGGCCCTCCATTTCATCCAACTGCTCCGCCTTCGCCACCAGTACCTTGAAGGAGAGCCGGGACGCCAGGGCGACAACCATATCGATCCCGAACAATTGAACGAACTCGACCGGCGCATCCTGAAGGAATCTTTCCGCCAGGCACGTAAGCTCCAGAACCGGCTCAAGCTCGACTATCAGGTGAATTGATCGATGCTCGATCTCCGGAAGTTCCTCTTTCGCGGCGATAACCTACCGGCCGACCTCGATCCGGCGTTGGTCCGGGCTCTCGAGCGATGGCGGGCGCTTCAGCCGCCGGATCTGGACCAGGTTCATTTTCATAGCCGCTACGTGGTGGTGGATGTCGCCACTGCCGGACTGGATTCCGATCAGGACGCCCTTCTGGGGATGGCCGCAGTGGCTGTGGTGAGAGGCGGCGTGTTGCTGCCCAGTGAGGTTCTGGCGGTGGATTTCAGCGGCTCTCCTGAATCGTCCGCGGTGGATCGGCAGTTGGTCGCCTTTCTTGAATTCGTCGGCAAAGCCCCCCTGGTCACTTACCGGGTTGCTGCGGCGGAATCCTTTCTTCACCGGATTTTCGACGAGCACCTGGGGCTCGATTTCACTCCCGTGTGGGTCGATCTGGCCTGGCTGCTGCCCGAGTTCTTTGGCGAGCGCGTCGATTCCACGCTGACTCGGGAATCCTGGTATACCCGTTTCGGCATCGAAGCGCCGCCAAGCCACGAGCCGATGGCCAATGCCCTGGGGCTGGCTCGGCTTCTGCAAGTGCTGTTGCCGAAGGCCGTTGAGCGGGGAGCCGATACGGCGCGGCGTCTGGCGAATAGCGGCCATGCGCGGCGGTTTTTCCGCCCGGGCGCCTGAGGCCATGGCCAGCGGACTGTCGCGCCTCCAACGCTACTACGCGGCCTATACCGTCGGTTTTGTCATATTCGTCGCGGCTTTGGCCGTGCTTGAGTCGCAGGGCATGCCCCCGCGCTGGATCGGTTACGCGTTTCTCCTCTTCACCATCGTGACCTACGCGGCAATCGGCGTCTTCAGCCGGACTGCCGACGTCACCGAATACTACGTCGCCGGGCGTAGGGTTCCCTCCCTGCTCAACGGGATGGCGACCGGTGCCGACTGGATGAGCGCCGCCTCCTTCATCGGGATGGCGGGAAGCCTCTACCTTTCCGGTTTTCAGGGGTTGGCCTTTGTCATCGGCTGGACGGGCGGCTTCGTTCTGGTGGCCCTCTTTCTAGCGCCCTATCTGCGGCGCTTTGGCGAGTACACCATTCCGGATTTTCTCGGTGCCCGCTATGGAGGCAATGCGGTAAGACTCCTGGCGGTCGCGGCAGCCATCCTGGCGTCGTTCGTCTATGTGGTGGCGCAGATTTACGGGGTAGGCGTCATCACCAGCCGATTCGTCAATCTGCAATTCGAAATCGGTATCTTCGTCGGCCTGGCCGGCATCCTGGTGTGCTCGTTCCTGGGCGGCATGCGGGCGGTGACCTGGACCCAGGTCGCCCAATACGTGGTGATCATCGTCGCCTATGTCACGCCCGTGGCCCTGCTGGCCTACAAAGTGACCGGAGTACCCGCTCCCCAGGTGGTCTATGGGCAAGTGCTGGAACGGGTGGGAGTGCTGGAGGGACAAATCTTCGATTTGCCGGCAGAAGTGGAGACCCGCCGACTGTTCCGCCAGCGCGCCGCCCACTACGCCGACAAGATCGCCAGGCTCCCCGGCTCGCTCAACGAAGAACGCACGCTTCTGGCCGAGCGCATTGCCGAATTGAAGGCAAGCGATGCACCGATGCGCGACATCGTTCAAGTGGAGAAGCAGCGGCGGGACCTGCCCCGCGATGCGGACGAGGCACGGCAGCGCTGGGAGCAGGCGATGGCCGCAGCCGAAGAGCGGGCGCGACCGCCCATCCGCCACGCCGAAGCCTTCCCGGCAACTGCCGAGGACCCGGGCGGGAGGATCCAGCAGGCCAATTTTCTCGCCCTCGTCTTCTGCCTCACGGTCGGCACTGCCGCCTTGCCCCACGTCTTGATGCGCTACTACACCACGCCGTCGGTCCAGGAAGCGCGCAGTTCGGTCTTCTGGTCGATATTCTTCATCTCGATCCTGTATATGACCGCCCCCGCCTACGCGGTGCTGGCCAAATTCGAAGTCTTCACCCAATTGGCCGAAATTCCGATCGCGAAATTGCCCGGCTGGGTGGCCGCGTGGGCTAAGGTTGGGCTGATGAGCATCGAGGACATCAACCACGACGGCATCCTGCAGTTGGCGGAATTGTCTTTCAATCCGGACGTGATCGTCCTCGCCACTCCCGAAATCGCCGGCATGCCCTTCGTCGTCTCGGGTCTGGTCGCGGCGGGGGGGCTCGCCGCGGCCCTGTCGACTGCCGATGGTCTGTTGCTCACCATCACCAGCGCCCTGTCCCACGATCTGTACTACCGGGTTTTCCGGCCCCGGGCATCCACCCAATTCCGCCTGGTCATTTCCAAATCCCTGCTGCTGGTGGTGGCGGTATTGGCTGCATCCGTCGCAGCGCAGAAACCCGGGACCATCCTCTATATGGTGGCCTGGGCGTTTTCCATCGCCGGTTCGGCGTTCTTTCCGGCGCTGGTCCTGGGTATCTTCTGGAAGCGCGCCAATCGGGCCGGCGCCGTTGCCGGCATGTCGGCTGGCCTCCTGGTTTCCTTGTACTACATCCTCCGGGTCGAGGCCCTACGTTTCCCAGCCCTGCCGCTCGGAGAACCGATGGCACCGTGGTTCGGAATCCAGTCGATATCGGCCGGCGTCTTCGGGGTACCCATCGGTTTTGCGGTCATCGTTCTGGTCAGTCTGGTCACTCGGGCTCCCCCACAGGAAACGCAGGATTTCGTTGCCGGCGTCCGCTTCCCCCAGGAGGACGATGAGTCGCCGAAGGGCGCGGAGCAAAGGTCATGAGCAAGATTTCCAGGGCCCGCCACGCGTACTGGCGCGCCAATTTGATCCTGACCTTGATTCTGCTGACGATCTGGGTCGCGGTGACCTTCGTCGCTCCCCTCTATGCAAGAGAACTCAATCGGATCACCCTCCTGGGATTTCCGCTGGGGTTCTACATGGCGGCTCAAGGAAGCGTGGTGGTGGACATCCTGATCATCGGATTCTATGCCTGGTTCATGAATCGCCTCGATTCCCGCATCGAGCACCGGGTTAAGGAATGACCGCTTTTGTTGCCGGAACCGACGGCGCCATCCGCGGATTGCGGTCCTGCAAAATGAGGCTGGGAGTCGAAAAGGGCGCCAATCGCTCAAGGAAATCCAGGAGTTCGAGGACCGGGGAATTGCGAAAGAATTTGGCGGCAGGGAATTCCATCCAGAGGCGATCCGCCCAGGCATAGAGTTCGTGCGGGGTATCCCCGAAGCCGTCGCCGTCACGGTCGAATCCCTGGTAATCGTCCCAATGATTGGCGAACCAGAAATCGTTCAGGGGGTCGCCATCGCCGATGATGGTCACCGGCCACAGATTGCTGCGGAAGGTATTGCCGATGGCGAGGTGGCCGCCCTTGACGCCGTAGATATAGATTCCGGTGACATTGTGGGCGATGACGTTATCGACCAGGACGATGCGGCTCAACGGATTGGAGGGGGAGTCGGCCATGATGCCATGGGCACAATGGATGATTTCGTTTCCCTGCACGAGGGCGGCGGCGGTCTCCTTGAGGGCCACGCCCGCTCCGGAGGCATCCATGGCATGGAGGATGCGATTGTCGCGGATGATCAGCCCATCGGAGTTGAGGGCGACCACGCCGGTCGAGTTGTGGTCGAAGACATTGCCGGCGATCACGGTGCGGTGGGAGAAGAGGAGGTTCAGCGCTCGCCGGCTGTCGCGCACCGTATTGCCGATGAATCGATTGCGGGGCGCATTGCTGACCGTCAGGTCGCGGATGACGGCGATGTCATTGCCCTCGATCCGATTCCCGGTGCTGTACCAGATCCGAATTCCGTCGCCCCGGTCCGCAGAATCGACGGGTCGCGAGCGGATCCGATTGTTGCGGATCAGGTTGTCGTTGGCCCGGTGGAGGGAAATTCCGAACAGCACGTTTTCGATCACGTTGTTCTCGACGACGTGATCCCTGCCTTCGATCATCAGGCCGCCATCCAGGCTGTCGTGGGAGCCTCCGCTGTTCGTCAGGGTCAAGCCGCGCAGCACGACCCGTTCTCCGCGGATGGTCAGCACCGTTCCGTGGCCACCTCCATCCACGGTGACTCGCCCGCCTCCGTCGACGACCATGGGCTTGGCGATCGACGCAGGCCCGGAGTAGGTCCCGGGCGGCAGCCGCAAAACGCTGCCCGCCGGCGCAGCATCGATCCAGGCCTGCAGAGGTTGGGCGGCCAGCGCAACGGCGCAGGCCAACATGAGGAAGAGGGTGGCGGAAAAATCGCGGAGCATGACGCGATTGGGCCACGGATTCTCAGCCGTGACGTGGACCTCGATCAAAAGCCGATCAAGTCTCCCATTCCGAGGTGGCGTCGTTGGCCCAGGTGGTTGCGGCGATCAGGGCGCGATTGACGGCTTCGGAGTCGAGTCCGGCATTCTTGGACAGCGCTTCGATGGGGAATTCCCCGCTGGCCTCGGCCGCTTCGACGACGGACAGCAAGGAACCGTACCTGCCGCTTCGATCGATCAGCGCTTCGCGTACGGGAGCCGGGAGCGTGATCTGACTCAGGGCGTCGCTCAAGGGAATACGCAGCAATTTGTCGAGACGGGAGAAGACGCCGGTCAGGAAAAGTTGATCCGCTTCCGTGGCGGGGAAAATTCCGCTCCCCAGCAATTCCATCATGCGGCCTCTCACGAGGGCGCTTTCGACCAGGAGCCACTCGGAAAAATCGGCGTCGCGGACCGAAAACAGGAGGATGGAAATCCAGCGGGCGAGACGTTGGCGGCCCAGGAGGACCAGCGCCTGGTCAATGGACGCCAGAGGTCGGGAGAGGCCGACCGCGGCCGAATTGAGATAGCGCAGAATGCGATAGGTAAGGTTGGGATCCTGCTTGAGGGCGGTACTGAGTTGGGAATTCTCGGCATCGCTCTGGGCGAGATTGTAGAGGTGGATCAGGTTGAGTTTGTTGGGATCGCTGCGGGGCAGCGCCGCAGAGCGCGGACGGCCGAAGAAGGGTCCGTGATAGAGCGCGAAGCGGCTCTGGACGCAAAGTTGAAGATCGTCGGTGCTCTCGATATTGGCGGCCACCAGCTCGACCGGGCGCCGCATTTCGTCGCTGCGCATGGCGATGGAGAAATCGCGGATTTCATTGCCCTGGGCGGTCTTGGTGTCGATGGCAGCGAAATCGGCAAAGAGCAGGGCAGTCGCATGGGCGGGGTGGCGGGGCTGGCGAAGTACGCCGAAGCGCAGCCCGGTTCTGTGCAACTCGCTCAGACGCGCCGCAAATTTGGCGATATCGGTGGTCTCCGGCGCCAGATGGAGGAGGATGACCGCATTGGTGGCAGGGAGCTGGTCGAGCCAGGGATTGTGGATGGACTCGCTCGAGAGGGGCAGGAAAGCCGTCAGGGAGCCCCAGGTGTCCGTGCTGGCGCAGAGCGCTCGCAGCAGGGTGTCGTCGAGGAGCAATTGCCTTTCGGTGGGCGCATCGCCCAGGCCGGCATCGAGATGCTGGAGCCGAAACACATGGCCGGCCGGCTTGCGTTCTCGATCGAACAGGGCATCGCGGCGGACGAAGGCCTGCACCGGATGGTCGGGGCCGTATTCCGGCGGCCGGGGAGCGTCCGGTGCAACCCCGGACTCCTTCTTGCCAAACAGCTTCCCCAGGTTGAACGCCATGTTTCCACCAAGAAAAATCCCCGCCCAAGGCGGGGATTGTCGCACAGGAAACCGGGTGAATCAGTTGACCTTGGCCTTCTCGCGCAACTCCTTGACCAGTTCCTCGACCATCTGCGCGTTGGCGCGCTGCTGCAGCTGGGGCTTGACCTGTTCGTAGGGAGGGGCATTGAGGGGACGGGAATCGTCCAGTTGGATGACGTGGTAGCCGAAGTCGGTCTTCACCGGCTGCTTGGTGTACTCGCCCTTCTTCAGTTTGCCGAGGGCTTCGCCGAAGGGCTTCACATAGCTCGAAGGCGAGCTCCAGTTCAACTCGCCCCCGTTGTCCTTCGATCCGGGGTCCTTGGACTGCTTGGCCAGTTCGGCAAATTTCTCGCCCTTGTCGAGGCGGCCGATGATGGCCTTGGCATCGTCTTCCTTCTCGACCAGGATGTGGCGGGCCTTGAACTCGGTCGATCCCAGGTTGCCCTTGATGGTCTCGTAATCCTTCTTGAGCTTGTCCTCGGAAACCGGATGGCTCTTGACATAATCGGCCAGGAAGGCGCGGATCAGGACCGCCTGCCGGGCCAATTCGATCTGGCCTGCGACTTCCGGCTTCTTGTCGATTCCCTTCTTCTTGGCTTCCTGGGAGAGGACCTCACGACGCACGAGCTCCTCTCGAATGGCCTTCTGCAGCTCGGGGCTGTCGGCGGCGCCTTGAGCCTTCTGTTCGGCTGCGAAGGCGTCGAATACCGACTGCGGAATGGTCTGGCCATTGACGACGAGCTTTTCGGCCAGGGCCGGGGCGGAGATCAGGGAACCGGCGACCAGCAGGGCGGCCAGAGCGGAGGGCTTGAGCATGGAGGAAATCCTTGGACTATGGAAAAAAACCGAATAATTATACTTCTTCCGGCGCCAGTGCGCGGATGCTGAGCGCATGGATACCGTTGGCGCGCAGATCGCCCACGGTGGTATGGACGAGGCGGTGCCGGGCGACGGTCGTCTGGCCGGAAAAGGCTGCGGCGACGATGGTCAGGGTGTAATGGCCGCCTTCCTTGGCACCGGCATGGCCGGCGTGGCGGTGGGAATCGTCGACGATCTCGAGTCGGGTGGGTGCCAGGGCTTGCAATCGCCGGTGCAGGAATTCGACGGTGGCGGCCGTCACGCCGGAAGAACCTTCCTGAAGGGCTTGACCGTCACCCGGTCGTAGACTCCCGCGGCAACGTAGGGATCGGCTCCGGCCCAGGTCTCGGCGTCGGCGAGCGAAGGGAATTCGGCGACGATGAGGCTGCCGCTGAAGCCGGCAGGACCGGGATCGGGGGAATCGATGGCGGGGAAGGGGCCGGCCAGGAGGAGGCGTCCTTCGCCCTGGAGGACGAAGAGGCGGGCGAGATGGTCGGGGCGGGCGGCGAGACGGGCTTCCAGAGTGCCCGGACGGTCTTCGCCGAGGATGGCGTAGTACATCAGGATTTGTCCTCCATATAGCGCGAGAGGAAGACGCCCTGGGCGAGTACGAAGACGAGCATCAGGCCCATCCCGCCGAAAAGCTTGAAATTGACCCAGGTGTCGGTGGAAAAGTTGAAGGCGACGAACAGGTTGAGGGCGCCCATGAGGACGAAGAACGCCATCCACGAGAGATTCAGGCGCATCCATACCGGCTCGGGCAACTGGATCTGTTCGCCCAGCATCGCCCTGATCGCATTCTTCTTCAGCACGGCGGCGGCGAAGGCCATGCTTCCCGCGAAGATCCAGTAGAGGAGGGTCGGTTTCCACTTGATGAAGGTCTCGTCCTGGAAGATCAGGGTGAGTCCGCCAAAGACCACCACCAGGACGAGACTGATCCACAGCATGCGATCCACGCGCCCATGGCGAAACCAGACCCAGCCGATCTGGGCGGCGGTGGCGAGCATGACCACCACGGTGGCGACCAGGATGGGGGCCTGGGATTGGGCGACCGCCCCAGAACCCAGCAATTGACCCACCAGAGCGGCGGCTGCGGCAGGGTCCTTCTCGGACAGCTTGAAGGCAACAAAAAACAGGATGACCGGGAAGAGGTCGAAGAGGAGTTTCATATCAACGGCAGGCGTCAGGATGGGCGATTATCGGAATTTCGCCGACCCTTGTCCATGATCGCCGCTGCTATACTTCTCCAGTGTCACCAGTTCGGGGAAGCGATGCACACCGTCCTCATCGTCGACGACAACGATATCAACCTGACTCTGGCAAAAGCTCTGGTATTACGCCTGGGGGACTGTCAGCCGGTGACTTTCGAGCACCCGGTCGAGGCCATCACCTGGTGTGAGACCCACGAGCCCGATCTGGTCATCGTCGATTACATGATGCCGGATCTCGACGGACTGCAGTTCATCGCTGCCTTCCGGAAATTGCCTGACCGCGCCGATATTCCCGTGCTCATGGTCACCGCCAACGACCAGAAGGACATCCGCTACGAGGCACTGGACGGCGGCGCCAACGATTTTCTCAACAAACCCATAGACCGGGTGGAATTTTCCGCGCGGGTGCGCAACATGCTTGCCCTGCGTACTAGCCGCAAATGCCTTGCCGACCACGCCCGGCACCTGGAGGTGCTCGTCGAGGAGCGTACCGCCGCCATCCGGGAGCGCGAGAAGGAATTGATCGTCCGCATTTCCCGGGCGGCGGAATTCCGCGACCCGGAAACCGGTGCCCATATCCAGCGCATGGCCCATTACTCGGCCCTGACTGCGCGCAGCTTAGGACTTTCGGAGCAGCAGTGCGCCTTGATCCTGGAAGCGGCGCCGATGCACGACGTCGGCAAGATCGGCATCCCGGACTACATACTCCTCAAGCCGGGCCGACTGACCCACGACGAGTTCGAGATCATGAAAGGCCACGCCCGCCTGGGATACGAGCTGTTGAGCGGGAGTGGCTCGGCGGTGCTCCAGGCGGGGGCCGAAATCGCCCGCTCGCACCACGAAAAGTTTGATGGCAGCGGTTATCCGGCGGGTCTGGCCGGCGAGGCCATTCCCCAGTTCGGGCGTATCGTCGCGGTGGCCGACGTGTTTGACGCCCTGACCTCGGACCGTCCCTACAAGAAAGCCTGGTCGCTGGACGACGCGGCCCGTTTCCTGCGGGAGGGGGCGGGAAAGCACTTCGATCCGGCCTGCGTCGAGGCCTTCCTTCAGGCTTGGGATCAGGCCTTAGCCGTTCACTCCCGGTTCAGGGATGAAGAAGACCCCGTCTTCTGACGATGCGCCCTGCCTTCCGGAGCGGCGGGCATCCGCCCTGTCGGTACGCCCGCAATGCGGACCCGATTCTTGCCTCTGACGGATTCGGCGGCCTTGTGAGGCCTTGGTTTATCGGTGGACGACCGGCTATCATTCCCAGACTTGCCCACTGCCGCCGAGCGGCTCCGGAGATTTCATGGCTGAAGGATTCATCCTCGACAAGGCGACCATTCTCGACCGGCTGGGGGGCGACGAGGAGATCTTCGTCGTCATGGCCGACATGTATCTTCAGGATTGCGACAAGTATTGCCAGGAACTCGACAAGGCCTTGGCGGACGGCGATAGCCAGCGGCTCTATCGCGAAGCCCATACCGTGAAGGGATTGCTCGCCACTTTCGCCGACGAGGACAGTGCGGCCCTCGCCGGGACTCTCGAGCAGCGGGCCAAACTGGCCGAAGATCTGAGCGGCTTTGCGCCGGCGGTCGAGGAGATCAAGGCGCGTATGGGAATCCTCGCGGACGCCTTGCGGCGCGAGCGGGGAGCCTGACCTCGGACATTTTTCCCGCGGGTTGCCCCGACCTGCCCCCAGGTCGTCTCCTAGGCTGATGGCAGGGTAAGGGATGCGGCAGAGGCAGCACTATCGCCGTCCGGCCTGAACGGCAGGATACCCAGGCAGGGAGCGGGTAGCAGACCGGATAAGGTGGCGACATTTTCAGCGCTGCGTTCCATGGTCGGGTCGAGGGTATTGGCGATCCAGCCAGCCAGCGGAAGATGGCGCGCAGCGATCGCTTCGGCCGTGAGCAGGGCATGGTTGAGGCAACCGAGCCGCAGTCCCACCACCAGGATGATCGGCAGCCCCAGCGCGACGGCCAGATCGGCGCTGTCCCCGTCGGGGCCGAGGGGGACCCGAAATCCGCCGACTCCCTCGACCACCACGACATCGGCGGCGGTGCGTAGGCGCTCACAGGCACGAAGAATGGGCGCGAATCCGATGACCTTTCCCTCCGCTTCGGCGGCCAGATGGGGTGCGACGGCTGCCCGGAAGCACCAGGGGTTGATCAGGGATTCGGGCGCAGAAAAGCCGGACGCGGCGACCAGCCGGGCGACGTCGTCGTTCCTGCCGTCCGGGCCGGTGCCCGCAGCCACCGGCTTCATTCCGACAGCGGACAGCCCTTGTCGACGCGCGGCATGAAGCAGCGAACAGGAGGCAAAGGTCTTGCCCACCTCCGTGTCGGTACCGGTGACGAACCAGGCGCGTTTCATCGGCGTGCGTGCAGGAGAACGATGTCGTAGGTCAAGGGCAGGCCATCCGATCCGCGCAGGGACTCATAGGCCGATTCAGCGCGCTGCCAGGCTTGGCGTCCCATCAGACCGTTTCGCCGGCCAGCCAGTTGATTGGCGCCCAGAGCCTTGATGGCATTGAGCAGGGCGCGGAGATCGGGAAAGTAGACGGTCTCGCGCCGTCTTTCGAGGCGCAGGTCGGAAAATCCCGCGGCGGCCTCGGAAATCGCCTTCGGAGTTAGAAAATCCAGGGTGTGTCGGTGTCTGTCGGCGTAGGCAAAGGCTGCGCGCAATTCGGAATAAGTGTCGGGTCCCAGGGTGCCGATGGCGAGATGTCCGCCTTTCGTGAGGACGCGGCGGGCCTCCGCCAGGGACCGACCGAGATCGCACCACTGGAGCGTCAGGCTGGACCAATACAAGCCGGCGCACGCCTCGGCCAGGGGCAGGCATTCGGCATCGCCGACCACCGACTGGGCGTGCAGGTGTGGGGGCACTTGCCGCAGCATGGCGGGAACCAGGTCGACCGCGATCAACTGCCCCGCGGGAAAGCGTTCCCGCAGGAGGCGCAGGGCATGGCCGGTGCCGCAACCCACGTCGACAACAGCTCCTGACGATACTGTGGCCGGCAGGCCCTGGGCCAGCCAGCCGCAGACCCGGCGCTGGACCCGGGCCGCCGCATCGTAGCTGGGAACCGCCTTTTCGAAGGCGCGGCGGACCTGAAGCTTAGTCGGCAGAAGCATGGAGGAAATCTGCCAGGTTTGCCTCGAAGGCCGCTGGCACAGAAATGAAGGGGGCGTGCGCGCAGTGTGCGAGGACCGCCAGCCGGGCGCCAGGGATCAGCGCGGCGAGGGCTTCGGCTGCCGGCAGCGGCATCAGGGGGTCTTCGGCGCCGTGGAGCAAGAGGGTGGGCACGGCGAGTCGTGGCGCCACGGCGCGCAGGTCCGCGTCGCGCAGCCAGGCAAGACCCGCGGCGAGGGTGGCCGAATCCGGCAGAGGGTCGGCGAGGTCCAGCAATTCTCGAGTGACGGCGCGAGCCCGCGCATCCCCCCGATTGAAATTGCCGATGAAGCGGGGCAGGGTGGACGCGACGTCAGCCGCAAGGGCCGCGGCGAACTCGGCCAGGGTCGCGGGGGAAACCGCGTGGCTCCAGCCGGGACGCTGAAGAAACGACGCCGTGGCCGAGACCAGGGCCAGACGGGACACCTTGCCGGGGTGGCGCTCGGCGATGGCAAGGGCCAGAAGCGCCCCGAGAGACCAGCCGCACAGGGGGGTGGCCGGCTTGAGCCCTGCGGCAATGGCGTCGACGGCGGCGTCGAAATTCCCGGCCAGGGGAAGGTCGCCGTAGCCCGGCAGATCGAGGATCGTTCCCCCCACCGCATCGGCGGTGGCCCGCCAGGGCCCGCGACCCAGGCACCAGCCGGGGAGGAAGACCGGCGCGCCGCTCATGCACACTCCCGCAGAGCCGCGATCAAATGTTCGACATCGTCCCGACTGTGGGCGGCGGAGAGGGAGATACGCAGTCGCGCGGTGCCTCGCGGGACTGTCGGCGGGCGGATGGCGGGAACCCAGAGCCCCTTGTCCCAAAGGGCCGCCGCGAGATCCAGCGTTTCCCGGTTGCCGCCGACCACCAGGGGCTGGATGGCCGTCATCGAAGGCAAGGGACGCCAGGGAAGGCCGATCAGGCCTTCCCGCAACTGGGCGATCAGGGCCAAGAGATGGGTGCGGCGCGGGGCGTCGTTGGCCAGGATTTCCAGGCTCTTGGCGAGGGCGCAGGCCACTGCAGGTGGAGGGGCGGTGGTGAAGACGTAGCTGCGCGCCCGTTGGATGAGGACCTCGATCAGCCGCTCCGAACCGGCGACGAAGGCTCCCGCCACCCCGGCTGCCTTGCCCAGGGTGCCCATGAGAATCAAACGCGGGTGGAAGGCCAGACCGAAATGGGCGAGGCTTCCCTTGCCTTGCGGACCCAGGACACCCAATCCGTGAGCGTCGTCGACCACCAGCCAAGCGTCGTATTGCCGGGCGAGTTCAAGCAGGGAGGGCAAGGGAGCCAGGTCGCCGTCCATGCTGAACACCGCATCGGTGACGATCAATCGGGTTCGTGCCGGGGTCGCGGCGAGCAATCGTGCCAGGGCGGCCAGATCGCCGTGGGGATAGCGCCGGCTGATGGCGCCCTGGGCCTTGGCCAGTTGGGCCGCATCGATCAGCGACGCATGGTTGAGCCGGTCGGAAAAAATCGCTGCGTCGCGGCCGGCCAGCGTCGGGACCACCGCGAGATTGGCCAGATAGCCGGTGGAAAAGGCGAGCGAGCGCGGGAAGCCGACAAAGGCGGCCAATTGCGCCTCAAGGGCCTCGTGCGGGGCGAGGTGGCCGCTGACCAAGGCCGAAGCGCCGCTGCCGGCGCCCCAGCGGCGGGCACCCTCGGCCAGGGCGGCGGCTACCTCCGGATGAGCGGCAAGGCCCAGGTAATCGTTGCTGGCGAAGGCCAGCATCTCGCGTCCGTCGACCCGCAGATGGGGCGAGCAGGGGGTCTCCAGGAGGCGTCTCCGGCGCGTCAGGCCGGCCTCGGCCAGGCTGGCCAGTTCGTCTGCCAGGCGGTCTTCCAGGTGGTCTTGGGTCATCGGGTCGCTGAGCGGGTGGCGGTCGAAAGACGCGGATTTTCCCCAGGATCGGCCCGTGGAGCAACGGGCTGCGTGCGATGGTGGGTATCCCGGCTGCCCAAGAGCGCGAGATTTGCAGCCACAGCCGCCTGCACTCCTCCAGCTTCGCCTAGGCGGTTGAGGAAAAGCGCGCGGGACGAACGGAATCGGACATCAGCTAGCGTCCTTAGGATTGCTCGTACGCGGATAGGGTCACCCCGGCCTGGGCCAGGCATTCCCGCAGGTGCTTGATGTCCTGCTTCGAACAGGTGTTGCTGTTGTGGGGATGATGGAGGAAAAACTCCTGCCGGTTGAGGACGACCCGGAAGCGGGCACCATGGCTCGCTTCGACGACGGCCCCCAGGTGGGTGAGGAGGGATTCGACCTCGCGCCAGTGGATATTGGCGCTTACCGGGTCATGGTAGATCGCCTGCAGAAGGTGGAGATGCTTGTGGCTCACGGATTTTCCTGCGCCGGCAGGCGGTAGTGAAGGGAATTCAGGTAGCGGGCGGTCGCTGCCACCTCGCCGGCATCCCAGTTGAGGCCGCCATATTTCTGCCAGCGATCCACCTGGGCAACCAGCGATGTCCAGTCGCGCACCACGCTCTTGTCGCGCCAATGAATTTCCCGCTGGTGGCAGGCGATGCAGTGATTCTCGTAGAGCAATTCGCCGAGTCCGGGCGCGCACTCAACGTTCCCGGCGCACAGCACGAGTAGGGCGAGAACCGGTGCTCTCATTCTCGTACTCCTGCCACGATCCTCTCTCCAAAAGCCTCTATAAGCGTTCACTATAAGCGGCTCCGCCAACGAAAGCCATGGTGGCAATATCGGAAGCCAGGTGACGACTGGGCCGCGCCGGTTTGCCGTGGAATTGCCCCGCGGGCTCGGTTGCGGAAGCATGGACTTGCCGGCATGCTGAGAAGCCTTTTCCAATTCACATTCAATGCGGGTCGGAAAGACCCGGAAAAGCTGATGCAAGACAGCAATATTTTCTTTAGGCAATTGATCGTTCGGGTGTTGGCAGCCGCGTTGCTGCTTACTGGGTGTGCGGGTTCACCGCCGGGATCAGGGGTCGCGAAAGTCGTATCCAGAGCTCTAGACGAACCGGAAAAGACCCGCCTGGGCCAACGCTTTCTCGCCGCCGCCAATGCCCAGGAGGGTAAATCGGGATTCCAACTCGTTCAAGCCGGAATCGACGGACTCTTGATCAGATTGCAGTTGATCGCTGCGGCGGAAAAAACGCTCGATCTCCAGTACTACATCTTCCGGGCCGACCGAACCGGAAGGCTGCTGACCCAAGCCGTTCTGCTGGCCGCTGATCGAGGAGTCCGCGTGCGCCTGCTGATCGACGACGGGGACACCGAACCTGGAGACGAGCAACTGGCCGCACTCACGCATCATCAGCAGATTGAGGTGCGTATCTTCAATCCGTTCCGCTACCGCGGGAAGTCAAAATTTGTTCGCGGGCTGGAATTTGCGACGAACTTGCGGCGCCTCGACTACCGGATGCACAACAAACTCCTCGTGGTCGACAACGCCCTTGCCTTGGTTGGCGGCCGTAATGTCGCCAATGAGTATTTCCAGATCGACCCGGAATTGCGTTTTGCCGACGAGGATGCCATTGCCGCGGGGATGATCGTCCGGCGGCTGTCCGCAAATTTTGATGATTTCTGGAACAGCGAGTTGTCTGTGCCCGCAAGTGCGCTCGATGCTGGACCTGGGGCCGAGGGAAACCTGAAGCGTCTGCGCGATGCATTGACCAGGGAACAGAGTGACGAAGATGTGCCCTGGCTAGATTTCCTGAAACGCAGCAAGGCTGGGGAACCGCTGGCAAGCATCCTTTCCGGAGCCCGTCCACTGGTTTGGGCGCGGGCAGAACTGGTCGCCGACAGCCCCGAGAAACGCCAGGTGGTTTCGGGCGAGCGGTTCGGCAGCTTGATGGCGCCTTTGGTCGTGCATCGCGCATCGGAAATCAACGAAGAGCTGCTGATCGTTTCTCCCTTTCTCATTCCAGGTCCCGAGGGCATGGAGCTATTGGGAGCATTGCGGTCAAAGAAGGCGAGCGTTCGCGTCCTGACCAATTCTCTTGAATCCACCAGCGAGATTGCAGCCCACGCCGGGTATATGCGCTACCGCGTTCCGATGCTCACCCAGGGGATCGAACTCTACGAAATTCGCGCCCGTCCGGGAAAAGCGAAAGGGAGCGGGGAATCACGCGAGTCCCTGCGCTGGGGGACTTTTTCCCTTCACGCCAAATTGTTCGTCTTTGATCGCAAGGCGCTGTTCGTCGGGTCGATGAATTTCGATCAACGCTCACGCCACCTCAATACCGAAGTCGGCCTCATCATCGAGAGCCAGACCCTGGCCGAACAGGCAGCCAAGCGATTCGAGGCGATGACTCTACCGGAGAACGCCTATCGCGTCGCCCTGAAATCCGGTGCGGCGGGACGGGAAGCCCAACTGATCTGGGTCACGCAGGAGGGGGGGCGTACAGTCGCCTACGACGTCGAACCCGCCCAAAGTGAGGACCAGAGGGCAAAAGCCAAGCTTTTGTCGGTAATCGCCCCGGAAAAAGAACTCTAGCGGCCGCGCTGGCTAGGCTTTGGCCGCAGCGGTGGCCCGGAAATTCAGTGCAGCCACCGCTGCGGCCGATGCCCGACCGGACGCCGGCGCGGACTTACTTGTCGCGCACGACGCGCAGGTTGCTCGTCACCCCGGTGACCCCGTCGGTGGCCCTGGCGATCTGGACGGCCTTTTCCGCCTCTTGCTCGCTGCGGACGTTACCGCTCAGAACGACCATGCCATCAGCATCGGTGTCGACGCTCACGTGAGCCAGTGTCCGGATTTTTTCTGCTGCCAGCTTCGCCTTGACCTTGGCCGTGATGGCAGAATCCTTGACGAAGGTGATGGGATGTTTGCGGTCGCTGTCGCCATCATGGGCGAAACTGGCGACCGGCACGGCGAGCGCAAGGGCGAGGATGAGTGGCTTGATGGTCTTGATCTGCATAACGATCTCCTTTTGCGAGGATGAAGACGATGTGGGCCAGATTCATCCGGCCCGCAGGTAGGGCAGCGGCTGGTGGCAGATTGTTCTGCAGGAAATGTATCCGGGGGTAAGGAGCGGTTACGGACTTGAAACGATCGGCCCCGGGGCCGCTAGGCTGCCGTCACGCCAAGGTGAGCGCAATGTCGTGAAGATTCAGACGCGAGATTCGGGTTCTCCAGGTTTCTCCCGGGCGAATCGCTTGGGCCCGGTTCAAGGTGCTGGTCGTCACGATTTCGTCTGCCCGCAGGGGTTGCACATCCTTCTGCCGCAGGAGCAAATTCACCAGATGGGCCGGCGCGAGCAGAGGACTTCCCAGCGCCTGGGATGGAAGAAATCGTCGGTCATGGCAAAATTTCGGAAGTGTTCGTTCGGCCCGCGTCACGGGATTTGGTTTAGCGCTGCGGCCTGGGTGTTGTAGGGGGCATGCCTGAGCAAAGGGCGCGGGCGAGCGTCGATCTGCTACCATTTCGGCCCTCCCTCCCGGCGCCATTCCTTGCGTTCCATCGCCCACACTTTCGCCCCCGACGGTCCACTGGCGGCCGCCATTCCCGGCTACCGCGTCCGCGGCCAGCAGGTGGACATGGCCGAGCGCATCGCGGCGGCCATCGATCGTCAGGCGATCTTCGTCGCCGAGGCGGGAACCGGCACCGGCAAGACTTTCGCCTACCTGATCCCGGCCCTGGCGTCCGGCGGCAAGGTGATCGTCTCCACCGGAACCAAGACGCTGCAGGACCAGCTCTTCACCAAGGACATCCCGACGGTCAAGGCGGCCCTGGGCGCGCCGGTCCGGGTGGCGCTCCTGAAGGGAAGGGCCAACTATGTCTGCCCCTACCATCTGGAACATGCCCTGGCCGACGGCCGATTCCTGACCCGGGAGGACGCTGCCGACGCCCGCCGCGTGGCGGCCTTCGCCAAGATTACGCGGAGCGGTGACAAGGCCGAATGCCGGGACGTTTCGGAAAATTCTCCGGTGTGGAATGCGGCCACCTCGACCCGGGAAAACTGCCTCGGCCAGGACTGTCCCAAGGTCAAGGACTGTTTCGTTCTGCAGGCCCGGCGCGAGGCCATGGCCGCCGACCTGGTGGTGGTGAACCATCACCTCTTTTTCGCCGACGTCATGCTGCGCGACGAAGGCATGGCCGAGCTGTTGCCGGCCTGCAATACGGTGATTTTCGACGAGGCCCATCAGTTGCCCGAGGTGGCGACTCTCTTTTTCGGCGACAGCGTCTCGTCGGCCCAGGTCCTCGATCTTGCCCGCGACGCCCGCACCGAGGGGCTGCTCAACGCCCGCGACTGCCTTGCCCTGCCGGAAGCCAGCCGCAAACTGGAAAAGGCGGCCAAGGACTTGCGGCTGGCGCTGGGGGTCGAGGCAGGGCGTTTCGCCGCGCCGCAACTCGATACGCGCGCCGAATTCGCGCCGGCCCTCGCCGCTTTGAAGGTCGAACTGGAGGGGTTCGCGGCGCTTCTGGAAACCCAGGCCGAGCGGGCCGAGGGGCTGGAGAAATGCTGGCAGCGGGCGCTCGAGCTGACCGCCCGGCTGGAAGCCTGGCGCAATCCGGTCGCCCCCGGCATGGTGCGCTGGGCCGAAGCCTTCATCCACTCCCTGCAACTCAATTCGACACCCCTCGATGTGGCGGATATCTTCAGGAAGCAGATGGGCGGTCACCCGCGGGCATGGATCTTCACTTCGGCAACCCTGGCGGTCCAGGGCAATTTTTCCCACTACTGCGGCGAACTGGGACTGGGCGAGCCGGACACCGGCTGTTGGGCCAGCCCCTTCGATTTCGAGCGCCAGGCCCTCCTTTACGCTCCCTCGGGAATGCCCGATCCCAACGATCCGCGCTTTACCGAAGCGGTGGTCGATGCCGCATTTCCGGCGCTGCGGGCTGCGGGAGGGAGGTCCTTTTTCCTCTGCACCAGCTTGCGGGCCATGCGTCGGGTACACGAATTGCTCAAGGGCCGTCTCGAGGACGAAGGGCTCGCTTTTCCCCTTCTCCTCCAGGGCGACGGCAGCAAGAACGACCTGCTGGAGCGCTTTCGCCGCCTCGGAAACGCGGTGCTGGTCGGCAGCCAGAGTTTCTGGGAAGGGGTGGACGTGCGGGGCGAGGCCCTGTCCCTGGTGGTCATCGACAAGCTGCCCTTTGCACCCCCCGACGACCCGGTGCTCGCGGCCCGCATCGAGCAGATGAAGCAGCAGGGTCGCAACGCCTTCATGGAATACCAATTGCCGCGCGCCGTCATCAACGTGAAGCAGGGGGCCGGGCGCCTGATCCGCGACGAGACCGACCGGGGCGTTCTGATGATCTGCGACCCGCGACTCATATCAAAGCCCTATGGCCGTCGGGTGTGGCAAAGTCTTCCCCCCATGAAGCGCACGCGGGATGTGTCCGAAGTGCTCGCTTTCTTCGAATCGCCATGAACCCCTCCAGACAATCCGCTTCCGAACCTTTGCCGGACTGCCACGCCGCTGCGGCGGCGCTCAATCGCGACTGCGCTTGCCTCTCGGTCGATCGGGAGGCGCTCGGCGCCGCGCTGGCGGCGGGCGGGATCGACTATGCCGAATTGCGGGCAAGCCGCCCCTCCCTCTTTTCCGATACCGTCGTCTTCGTCGGCGAGCGCAGCCTGCAACGCATCGCCGAATTGGTGACGGCGATCGAGTCGGTCGTCGGCTTGCCGGCCTACCAGGCGCTTGTCCTGGCGCGCGCACCGGCCAGTGCCGGAAAGCCGGTGGCCAATCCGGGGGTTTTTCTGGGCTACGACTTCCATCTCGACGCCGCCGGCCCTCGCCTGATCGAAATCAACACCAATGCCGGCGGCGGCTTGCTCAATACCCGCCTGGCCGGTGCCCAGCGGGTCTGCTGCGGCCCGGTGGCCGCGCTCCTGCCGCAGACCGCCGCGGTCGAGGCGGCTTTCCTCGCCATGTTCCGCGAGGAGTGGGCCCTGCAGCGGGGAGGTGCTCCCCTGCGGCGCATCGCCATCGTGGACGAAGCACCCGGGGAGCAATATCTGGCGCCCGAATTCGAGCTGTTTCGGCGCCTCTTCCAGGAGGCGGGATGCGAGGCCGTGATCGCCGATCCCGCCGAGCTCTCCTGGGACGGGCGCAGCCTCAATCACTCGGGCGCCCCGGTGGATCTTGTCTACAACCGCCTGACCGATTTCTACCTCGACGCCCCCCGGCATGCGGCCCTGCGGGAAGCCTACCTGGCCGACGCCGTGGTCCTCACACCCCATCCCCGCGCCCATGCGCTGTATGCGGACAAGCGCAATCTCGTTCTGCTCTCCGATCCCCCCGCTCTCGAGGCAATGGGAGTTCCCGGGCCCACGCGGGAGACCCTGCAAGCCGGGATTCCCGCCACGGTGCCGGTCACCCCGGATGGGGCGGAACGCTTCTGGAGCGAACGCCGCCGCTGGTTCTTCAAGCCGGTAACCGGGTTCGGCAGCCGCGCCGCCTACCGCGGCGACAAATTGACCCGGCGGGTGTTCGACGACATCCTCGCCGGGGACTACATCGCCCAGGCCATCGTTCCACCGTCGGAGCGGCGGGTTCAGGTCGATGCCGGGCACCAGGACATGAAACTCGATCTGCGCGCCTACGTCTATCGCGGGCAGGTCCAACTGGTGGCGGCCCGGCTCTACCAGGGACAGACCACCAATTTCCGTACCCCTGGCGGCGGCTTTGCCGCGGTGGTTTCCGTACCTTGTCCCAGTACAATCGACCCATGAAAGTTTTCGGCATCGCCGGCTATTCCGGCTCCGGCAAGACGACCCTGCTGGAAAGACTCATTCCCCGGCTGACGGCACGGGGATTGAAGGTCTCCGTCATCAAGCACACCCACCACGGATTCGACATCGACCGGCCGGGCAAGGATTCCTATCGCCATCGGGAAGCGGGCGCCCACGAGGTCATGCTCGCCTGCGGCGTGCGCTGGGCATTGATGAAGGAATTGCGCGACGCCCCCGAACCCGGCCTCGACGACCTCCTGGCCCGTCTCGAACCCTGCGACCTCGTCCTGGTGGAAGGCTTCAAGCGCGAACCGATCCCCAAGGTCGAGGTCTATCGTCCAGCCCAGGGCAAGCCGCCCCTCTACCCGGATTGGCCGGACGTGGTGGCGGTGGCCTGCGACGGCCCGGTGGATACGGTCCTTCCCCAACTCCCCCTCAATGACCCGGAGGCGGTTGCCGCCTTCATCGTCGACACCCTCAAGCTCTGAACCATGCTCACTTTTGAAGAAGCCCTCGGCAAACTCCTCGCTGCCGCCCGTCCGGTGGCCGAGACCCGCAGTCTGCCCCTGACCGCTGCCGCCGGCCGGGTGCTGGCGGCAGCCCAGTATTCACCGGTGGCGGCACCGCCGGAGGACAATTCCGGCATGGACGGCTACGCAGTCCGGGTGGCCGACGTGGCCGTCGCCGGAACGCGCCTGCCGGTCAGTCAGCGCATTCCCGCCGGAACGGCCGGGGCACCGCTCCTGCCCGGTACCGCGGCGCGCATCTTCACCGGAGCGCCGATTCCCGCCGGGGCGGACGCCGTGGTGATGCAGGAACTGTGCGAGGCCGGTGAGGGGAGCGTGGTGGTCAATCAAGTGCCGACTCCCGGCCAGAATATTCGCCGCGCCGGCGACGACATCGCCCAGGGTGCCGAAATCCTTGCCGCCGGCATCCGCCTGCGGCCCCAGGACATCGCTCTGGCCGCTTCGGCCGGTTTGCCGGAACTGCCGGTCTATCGCCGCCTGCGCGTCGGCGTCTTCTTCACCGGCGACGAACTGGTGCAGCCGGGCGAGCCCTTGCCGCCGGGCGCCATCTACAACTCCAACCGCTATGCGCTGCGGGCGCTGCTGGAAGGCCTGGGGTGCGAAGTCCGCGATCTCGGACAGGTTCCGGACCGGCTGGACGCTACCCGCGACGCCCTGCGGCGGGCCGCCGCCGACAACGACCTCATCGTCACCAGCGGCGGCGTCTCGGTGGGGGAAGAAGACCACGTCAAGCCCGCGGTCGAGGCCGAGGGGCACCTGGATTTATGGAAGATCGCCATCAAGCCCGGCAAGCCGCTGGCCTTTGGCGCCGTGCGCAAGGAAGGGGGCGAGGCCTGGTTCCTCGGCCTGCCGGGGAATCCCGTGTCGGCCATCGTGACCTTCCTGGTCGTGGTGCGGCCCTTCATCCTGCGTCTGCAGGGGCTGCGCGACGTGACCCCGCGCGCCTTCGCGTTGCGGGCCGATTTCGACTGGAAGAAGCCCGACGCCCGGGCCGAATTTCTGCGGGGCCGGCTGAACGATTCGGGCGGCGTCGAACTCTATCCCAATCAAGGTGCCCACGTGGTGACCTCACTGTGCTGGGGAGAGGGATTGGTATTCAACCCGCCCGGGCAGGCCGTTTCCCGCGGCGATGGCGTCCGTTTCGTACCTTTTGTGGAATTGCTGGGATGAGTGTGCAAGTGCTTTATTTTGCGGGCCTCAAGGAGGCTCTGGGTCGGGCGGGCGAAACCGTCGACCTGCCGGCCGACGTCGCCACGGTCGGCGGTTTGCGGGACTGGCTGGTGGAGCAGGGACGGGGAGCCCTTGCCGGCGCCAAGAACCTGCGCTGCGCGGTGAATCAGGAAATGGCCAATGCCGATGCGGCGATCAAGGCCGGCGACGAAGTGGCCTTCTTTCCGCCGGTGACCGGGGGCTGACATGAGCGTCCGCGTCCAGGAAGCCGATTTCGACGTCGGCGCCGAATTTGCCGCCCTGCGGGCCCATGACGCGCGGGTCGGCGCCCTGGCCGGTTTCGTTGGACTGGTGCGGGACCTGAACGACGGCAACTCCGTCTCGGAAATGACCCTGGAACACTATCCGGGCATGACCGAGAAAGCCCTCGAGGCCATCGTCGCCGAGGCCCGCCAACGCTGGGACATCTACGAGGCCCTGGTGATCCACCGGGTGGGGCCGCTCAAACCCTGCGACCAGATCGTCCTGGTGGCGGTGACCAGTGCCCACCGGGGCGAAGCCTTTGCCGCCTGCGAGTTCATCATGGACTACCTGAAGACTCGCGCACCCTTCTGGAAGCGGGAAGCCACCCCGGAAGGGGCACGCTGGGTGGATGCGCGGGATACGGACGATACCGCCGCGGCACGCTGGCAGGCGCCTTAGCGTCAGGCCGACTGCGCGCCGACCGGCAGCTCGCTGCCGTCCTTACGCGGCGCTGCGAGGGAGACGGGCGGTGGCGGTATTTCCAGTTTGCCAGCCAGCAGCCGGGCGATGATGCGTTCGGCGCTGAGGACGATCAACAGATGTTCCTTGTCCGGCGCATCGGTTCCGACGATGGATTCCGCCAGGACATTGCCGCCGGCCAGCATGGCGGGGAGCGCCTGGAGGCGGGAGATGGCGATTTCGGGAATTTCGCCCAGGCCATCCACCAAGATGCCGAGATGGCTTCCCTTCTCCGATTGCAGGACGATGACTTGGCGATCGGCACCGGCCATGGCCGGACCCGCGTTGGCCATTTCGCCGATATCGTAGACCGGGACCGGGGAGCCGCCGTACATGAGATAGCCGGCGAAGATACGGCCGGCTCCCGGCACTGCGGTAATGCCGACCGGAGCCACCGCTTCGCAGATCTGCTCGGCGCGCATCCCCAACCAGGTACCCCCGATGTGGAAAGTGGCGATTTCGCAGGTGGGACCGTCGGTTCGCCGACCCGTCCGAACATTGAGTTTCTTGAGGCTGGGCTGGACGGCCATCGCCACGACCTCGCAGAGGGGTTGGCAAACGATGGCGACGACGTCGTTACGGTAGGCGTCCGTGGGTCCCTTGAATTCTCGATAGCCCTTGCTGCCTCGCGCACCGATGGCGAAGTAGCGGCCGCCGTGCTCGACGATGCCGGACGCGAATTCGCCGGGTCGTAACCGCAGGTAGGGCTCGGCGACCGGAGCGCGGTCGCCCGGTCTGAATTCGTTGCCCGAGCAGGCGATCACCTCGCCGTCCGGTGTCGAGAAGAGCGCGAAAGCCCCCGCCGTCATCTCTTCGCCGGGCAGGGTATCGCTCAGCATGGCCGCGAATTGCGGCGCAGAATCGAAGACGATGCCGATGCCGCCCACGATCCGGCTCTCGTCCGGAGAGCGGATCGCAGCGCCGTAGATGTAGGTTCTCTGACCGCCGTAAAGCGGAGTGGGCGCGAAGGCTGAGACGGTATAACCCTGGGAACTCGTTTGCGTCAGGGTCTGGCGCACCCAGTCTTCGTTCAGAGATGTCCCGGGAACCGGTCCGCTGCCGGGTCGGGAGACGGCGACGATGCGCCCCTGGGCGTCGAAGACGAAAAGATTGCTATAAACGGTGTAAAGACCGTTGATGTAATCGAGGATGCGACTGATTTCGCCCACGTCTTCCGGAGATCGCTCCGGTCTCGCCAGCAATTCCCGGAAGGTCGTCGTCAGAGCCCACCAGCGGCAGTCGTTGGCCCGCTCGTAGAGATTGCGGTCCATGATGTCGATGGCCAGTGCTGCCAGGAAGCGGCTGTCCTGGAGGATGGACGAGACGACGGTCTCATGCAGATTGGCGATGGAGCGTTCGAAGACATCCTCGGTCCTGGCGCCGGTCTTGCTGATTTCCCACAGCAGCGTTTTGGAAAACGAGGCATTGACCGCGTCGGAAGAGTGGACCTGGCGGACGTTGCCGTTCCAGACCGAACGATTGAGGTCGGCCTGGATACGCTGCGCTTGCTCGGGAATGGAACGCAGTTCCTGGCCAAACAGAGAGGGATTGTTCATCACCGAGGCCAGAGTCGCCGGGGCAACTCCGGCCAGCATGCCCGCCGTAGCCTTGTTGAAGGCATGCTGGACAGGAAGCATGGCGTGGCCGACCCAGCCGGGGCCGAGATAACCCTGATATCCCTGGGTGGCGCAGGTGGCCGCCAGATATTCCTGGCCGGCGAAGCGCACGATCCGGTATTCGGCGTCCCGCACGATTTCCAGGGGGGCACCGAGGGGAACATGGTAAGCATCGGAACTGGCCACGACGCGCCCCGCGCTGTCGAGCAGGGTGATCACCGACCAGTCGTCATGGGCGCCGAGGTTGGCGAAGATGCCTGCCATTTCGTCTTCGAGGCGGAAGCAGAGACAGAGCACGCCCACCGGTTCGCCGGCCGCGTCGCAGACCCGATAGGCGTAGATCAACGAGGCCCGGCCAGGCAGCAGATCGTGGTTGCCGTAGGATTCGACATAGGCGGCCGCCGTGCTCAAGGCTTCCTGCAGCATGGGCTCCGCGCTGTGGCCCACGGCAATCGAATCGTCCAGGCGGGCAAGGACGGTGCCTGCAATGTCGAGCAGGACGATGTCGGAATAGACGGAATACTTGGCCACGTACTCGGAGAAGCGGCGGCGCAAGGCTTCCCGTTCTTCATCGAGATCCTTGGCGGTGTGGATATTGCCGGACTTGACCGCGACATTGGCGACGAATCGGCGTATGTCGTCGTCGGTGGCCAGGAAACCGATGTCCGCGGTACGCTCGAACAGGTTGCGCACCAGGATGTCGATGGCGACCTGGGCCTTGGCCCGCATTTCCTGGACTGACTTCTTGAGAATTTCCGCGCCGAGCTGATTGATGAGCTGGCCGGTCAGCGCGTTGAACGATTGACGCGTCGCCGTCATGTCGGTCCCGGCTCCCGACATCTGGCCCAGCAAGGTCAGATTGTCCCAGACCAGTTGCAGCCCCTGCAGAACCTCACGGTACTCCTCGACGGTATCCATGTGGCGAATGACGCCCATCAGCCCATCGTCGATCTCGATATTCTTGTAGCTGGCCATCGCTCCCCCTGCGTTTTAGTTCTTGAGCGCCTTGAATAGACGCTGGAACGTGAGTATGTCGAAGGTGATAGGTCTTAGGCAACTCCTTGAGGCGATCTGACGGGAACCGGGTCGTCCCGGGCGCTACTTCCCGAATAGTCCCTTCAGCTTCCCTTTGAGCTTGTCTTCGGCCTTGGCCTTGACTTCCTCCTTCTTGGCCTCCACCTGGGCTTTCGCCGCTTGGCCGATCAAATCGCCGAGTTCGAGCTTGTAAGCGAGCTTGTCGAAGGGACCGTGGAGCCGCACCGGCACCGTGAGACCCTTGAGGTGGTCCAGATCCTTGCCCTCCTGGCCCTTGGCTGTATCGACCACGCTGACCTTGGCCAGG
Source organism: Rhodocyclaceae bacterium (assembly GCA_035345935.1). Lineage (GTDB taxonomy): Bacteria > Pseudomonadota > Gammaproteobacteria > Burkholderiales > Rhodocyclaceae > SSSZ01. The sequence continues at coordinate 52,888 of DAORDK010000003.1, forward strand.
TAGTCCAGGCGGTCGTTGCCGATATCGATGTCGCCGTTGCCGCCCAGCCGCAGGAAGGGGGACTTCATTGCCAGGTCGTCGTTGTGGGCGACGCCGCCGGCGATGCGGAAGCTCGCCGTCAGCTCGGAGAAATCGGTCTTTTCCCGTCCGTCGGCGTCGGCGGTGCTGCTTTGCTTGGCGCCCAGCTTGCCCTTCAGGTCGCGCAGGGTCTTGGCGAGGTTGATGCCCTTGATCGCGCCGTCGCGCAGCGCCACCGAGGCGGAACCGGCCAGAGCCTTCTTGAGGGCCGCCACCGTGTCGCCGCGGGTGGTGACGTCGAGACTGACCGTGCCTCGGCCTTCCAGGGGATCCTTGGCAATGGCGTCCTTGAGCAGCGGTTCGATGGCGATTCCGGCCAGGGCCTGTTTGACCGCGAATTCGTTGGTATTGGCGTTGACGCCCAGGCTGCCGGCCAGAGTGCCGCCGTAGAGGGCCGCGTTCAGGGGAGCCACTTCGAGCCGCCCGCCCCGGGCGCCGATATGGGCGTCGAGTTGCGTCAGCTTGATCCGGTGCGCCTGGAGCTGGCCGATGCGTACCCGACCGTCGACATTGAGCGGCTTGAGGGCAGAAAGGTCGATCTTGCCCTGGCCGCCGGACGCGCTGCCGCTTGCGGGGGCAGTGGGCGCCGGCTTGTCGGCGGGCGCAGGGGGCAGGTAGCGGTCCACGTCGAGCTTGTCGATGTCGAGACCGAAGCCGAGGGCGAGGGGTTCGAACTGTTTGACGTCGAGTCGCAGCGCAATCTTGGATTCGTCGAAGGCGGTATTCAAGGCAAGGTCGGCGGTCTTTTTCGCCAGGTTGGCTTGCAGATTGCCTGCGAGGGGGAGATGCAGGGTCTTCATCGGCAGCGCCGGGCTGGCCACGTCGAGGGCTCCGGCCAATTTGGCCAGGCCAAGGGTCTGGGCAGTTCCGTCGTAGGCGACTGGGGAGGCGACTTGCCCCTTGAGAGTGGCGTCGCCGGACTTGGCGTCGAGGTCCAGGGTGAAATTGCCGATGCGCAGGGCTTTGGTCGAGCCCTCGATTCCCGCCACCGCGGCTTTGGCGGCCAGGGTTTTGCCCGGGCTGGAAAGATTGGCGGCCAGGGTCAGGGTCTCGCCCTTGGCCGTCCCTTCGTTGAGATCCAGGAAGGGCGCCGCCAGGGTCAGTTCGAAGCGGTCCTGGCCGGAAGCCCCCTTGGCGGAGAGGGCGAGCTTTTCCACATGGAAGCGTCCGGCGCCGGGTTCTCCCTGCAGGCGCCCGGTGGCAAGATCGAGATCGGTGAGCCGGCTGGTCTTGCCCGCCGCTTCGTCCCGGTATTCCAGCTTGGCGTTGCGCAGGTCTACCCCGGCGATGTCGAATTGCAGGGGCGTTGCCGGTTGTTTTTCCGCAGCCGGTTTTTCGGCTTCCTTGCCGCCGCCGGCGAGGTCGTCGGTATTGAGGCGGCCATCCTTGTGCTTGATCAGATTGAGGGACAGGCCGTTGGCTTCGATGCGTCGCACCTCGATGCGCTTGGAGAGCAGCGGCATCACCTTGACGGCGAGGCGGGCGGACTCCAGCGCCAGAAACTGACCGCTGCCGCCTTTTTCCGAGAGGTTCAGGCGGCCGATCTGGACGCCGACATCAGGCCAGAGGGAAAGCTTTAGCGGCCCTTCGATGGTCAGCTTGCGCTGGGTCTGGGCGAGCACCCGCTGGCTGATTTCCTCCTTGATGCGGGCCTCGTCGAAGAAGGCATACAGGACCAGAACCCCCACCGCGAGCAAGGCGACCACGGCGACAAGGGCATAGACGGCGAGGCGGAGTGGTTTCATGGGGCAATCCGGTGATGGGCGGAGGGTTCATTCTATGCGAACGCACAGTCTGGGGGAGGGCATTGAAATTATTCGAATACGCCCAATCTTGGTAAGCATAGTCAAGATCAACCAGGGAGTCCGCCATGCGTCTCGACAAATTGACCACCAAGTTCCAGCAGGCTTTGGGCGACGCCCAAAGCCTGGCCCTGGGCAACGACCAGCAGTTCATCGAACCGCAGCACCTGCTGCTGGCCTTGCTCGCCCAGGAGGACGGCGGCACCGGGTCCCTGCTGGCCCGAGCCGGCGTCAATGTCCCCGCATTGAAGCGCGATCTGGAAGGAGCCATGGGCCGCCTGCCCAAGGTGCAGGGTCATGGCGGCGACGTCTCCGTCGGCCGCGACCTCGGCAATCTCCTCAATCTCACCGACAAGGAAGCCCAGAAACGGGGCGACCAGTTCATCGCCAGCGAGCTCTTCCTGCTCGCGCTCTGCGACGACAAGGGCGAAACCGGCCGCATCGCCAAGCAGCACGGGCTGAACCGCAAGGCCCTCGAAGCGGCGGTCGATGCCGTGCGCGGCGGTCAGGGGGTGGATTCCCAGGAAGCCGAAGGGCAGCGGGAAGCCCTCAAGAAATACTGCATCGACCTCACCGAGCGCGCCGCCCACGGCAAGCTCGACCCGGTGATCGGCCGCGACGACGAGATCCGCCGTGCGGTCCAGATTCTCCAGCGGCGGACCAAGAACAACCCGGTGCTGATCGGCGAGCCGGGGGTGGGCAAGACGGCCATCGTCGAAGGCCTGGCCCAGCGCATCGTCAATGGCGAGGTGCCGGAAACCCTGAAGGGCAAGAAGGTGCTGGTGCTGGACATGGCCGGCCTGCTGGCCGGCGCAAAGTACCGGGGCGAATTCGAGGAGCGCCTCAAGGCGGTGCTCAAGGATGTCGCCAAGGACGAAGGGCGCATCATCCTGTTCATCGACGAAATCCACACCATGGTCGGCGCCGGCAAGGCCGAGGGCGCCATCGACGCCGGCAACATGCTCAAGCCGGCCCTGGCCCGCGGGGAGCTCCATTGCATCGGCGCCACGACCCTCGATGAATACCGCAAGCACATCGAGAAGGACGCCGCCCTCGAGCGGCGCTTCCAGAAAGTGCTGGTCGAAGAGCCGTCCGTCGAATCCACCATCGCCATCCTGCGGGGTTTGCAGGAGCGCTATGAGCTCCATCACGGCGTCGATATCACCGACCCGGCCATCGTCGCCGCGGCGGAACTGTCCCACCGCTACATCACCGACCGCTTCCTGCCCGACAAGGCCATCGACCTGGTGGACGAGGCGGCGGCCCGGATCAAGATGGAAATCGATTCCAAACCGGAAGCGATGGACAAGCTGGAGCGCCGCATCATCCAGCTCAAGATCGAGCGCGAGGCGGTGAAGAAGGAAAAGGACGAAGCGTCGATCAAGCGCTTCGGCCTCATCGAGGACGAGATCGCGCGCCTCGACAAGGAATACTCCGACCTGGAAGAAATCTGGAAGGCCGAGAAGGCCCAGGTCCAGGGCTCCGCCCACATCAAGGAAGAAATCGACAAGGTCAAGGCCCAGATGGCCGAACTCCAGCGCCGGGGCCAGTACGACAAACTGGCCGAGCTGCAGTACGGAACCCTGCCGCAATTGGAGGCGCAGTTGAAGAGCGCCGAGGCGGCCGGCGACGGGGCAGGGCAGAAGAACAAGCTGCTGCGTACCCAGGTCGGCGCCGAGGAAATCGCCGAGGTGGTCAGCCGCGCCACCGGCATTCCGGTCAGCAAGATGATGCAGGGCGAGCGCGACAAACTGCTCAAGATGGAGGAGCGCCTGCACCACCGGGTGGTCGGCCAGGACGAGGCAGTGCGCCTGGTGGCCGACGCCATCCGCCGTTCCCGCGCCGGTCTGTCCGACCCCAACCGGCCCTACGGCTCCTTCCTCTTCCTCGGCCCCACTGGCGTCGGCAAAACCGAACTGTGCAAGGCCCTGGCCGAATTCCTCTTCGATTCGGAGGAACACCTGATCCGCATCGACATGAGCGAGTTCATGGAAAAGCACTCGGTGGCCCGCCTCATCGGCGCGCCCCCGGGTTACGTCGGTTACGAAGAGGGCGGCTACCTGACCGAAGCGGTGCGCCGCAAGCCCTACAGCGTCATCCTCCTCGACGAAGTGGAGAAGGCCCACCCCGACGTCTTCAACGTGCTGCTGCAGGTGCTCGACGACGGCCGCATGACCGACGGCCAGGGCCGTACGGTGGACTTCAAGAACACCGTGGTGGTGATGACCTCCAACCTGGGCAGCCAGATGATCCAGCAGATGGCCGGCGACGACTACGGCATGATCAAGTTGGCGGTGATGGCCGAGGTGAAAACCTATTTCCGGCCGGAATTCGTCAATCGCATCGACGAGGTGGTGGTCTTCCACGCCCTGGACGAGAAGCACATTGCCGGCATCGCCCGGATCCAGCTGGGTTACCTGGAAAAGCGCCTGGCCCAGCTCGACATGGGTCTGGTGGTGGACGACAGCGCCCTCGGCGAACTCGCCAAGGCCGGCTTCGATCCGGTCTTCGGCGCCCGGCCGCTGAAGCGGGCCATCCAGCAGCACATCGAAAACCCGCTGGCCAAGGCCATACTGGAAGGGCAGTTCGCGGCCAAGGATGGGGTGCGGGTGCGCTGTGAAAACGGGGTATTCCGGTTCGGGAAGGTCTAAGGTCCGCGCTGGACGATTTGCAGCGGGTAATCGGCGGGCAGGACGCGGGAGCGACGGGGCAGAGTCAATGGCCCAGAAAACTATTTGTCTCCGACCCCTTTGGCATATGGCTAGTCCTGCGTCTAAGTGCAGCAGCCTGATGCGACAAATGCAGCGACACCAGCGACATGAGCATGCAGCCTAGCGCCAAGATCTTGACGACTTTCGATGTTGCAGCCTCGAACTCAGCCTTGGTGATCTCGCGCTCAGGTTCGCCCTTGACCTGGGCGTAGTACCTACCGTCAACCTCGCGCCAGCTTTGGTTTGGAGACGTTGATGGGCTCTCGCTTGGCGATTGTGTGGGCACATACGCTGGCACAACGATCAGAACGAGCGCAACTGCGACGGCCATGACGCTTTTGGTGATTGGCCCTTTGAGTTCGACCTCGCCGTTCGACATTGCACCGCCTGCACTCTGATAGGCCACCACTGACCCCACAGCCGGCACTATGGCAAACGCTCCGAGAAGCCAGACGGAAGAACCAGAAATGAAGATGCCGAGGTAGGCCGTTGCTATGAACACGGCGGCGCTCGCGGTGATGGTAGCCAGCGATACGAACGCCAGCAGGGACCAGTGCCTCATGAGGCCTGACGTGATAAATCACCTGACGGCGGCCAGCGAAGCTGGCCGACGGTCCGGTGGAGCAGATTGTGTGCGCCCAGCATGGGCGCGATGTAATGGGGTGGAAGTCCCCTGTGGGAGTACCGGGATTGATTCGTCATGAATCGATGATAATCACTAGCCGAAGGCAAGGGCAAGCTCGTGAGGGCTTGTCCGGAGGAAGCCGGAGAGCAAAAGCGTGAGGCGACGGACAGAAATCGCATAGAAGGCCGAGCAGGTCGAGGCGAGCTGGCACATGACAGCGAAGCCCATCGGTACGACCGGCACGGTAAATGGGGCGCTTGTGCGCGGAAACATCGCGTTCTTACCTGGGGAGATTTGCGGCACCGGCAGCGGCGGGCCTTGAATCGAGGAAGGCCAAAGGCGAAGGCCAAAGGGGTCAGAGACATTTACCTTGTTCTAAAAATGGTGAGACGAAATCTAGGCGGCGGGGCATGGTCAGTTGCTCAAGAGACTAAATGTCTCTGACCCCTTTGGTGCTTTGGTGCTCCAGTGCTTGATTCGTTTTTCATGGTCTTGCCGGGGCAGTTGTTCGGAGAGCAAAGAAAATTGAAGTGCGGGCGATTGGGTTCACTTGTTGCCACGAACGAAAATTTTCCATGCAGCGATCGCAGCGACAAAAGTGCAAGCCGAGGCAACCAAAATCAGGTACGCGCCCTCCAGCGTGCGGTTGCAGCAGGCTTGCGCGAGCCAGATTAGCGCGAGGAGCCAGATGAGCGACATGGCAATGGTTGCGCCAGCGAAATGGATTGCTTTAGTGAGCATACGGGAACGAGGCCAGAGGGGTCAGAGACATTTACCTTGGTCTAAAAATGGTGAGACGAAATCTGGGCGGCGGGGCATGGTCAGTTGCTCAAGAGACTAAATTTCTCTGACCCCTTTGGTGCTGCTCCTTTGGTGCTGCACAACGTGATGATGGCAAGTAATGTGAGTATGTTTTTCATAGCGCCCAACGTGCTAGGTGAGGGGCCGCCGGAGCGGCGAAGCCGCGGAGGGAACCTGCCGGCAGCGCCGGCAGGCGGTCCCTCTCGACCGGCGGGTTAGCGGGGTAATCGGGCCGCGGCCGCAAATCGTCCCGAAGAAACACGGGGC
>DAORDK010000004.1:0-50037 GCA_035345935.1 Rhodocyclaceae bacterium
CGTCGAAATCGGCGACAAGATCGAAATCGATACTCGCACCGACGAATACCGCAGCCGTACCAAATAAGGCGCGCGCTCACGTCGGCATCGTTGCACTCCGCTTGCCCTAGCGCGACTACTGGCAGTTGGGAGTGCACCTAGCGGGCGCTTGGCTTCAACGCGTGCATTCTTCCCATCGGGCGGCTTCTGCTGCCCGATTGCATTTCAGTAGGCGCAGCGGCAAACTTGATCAATCGCATTCCGGATTTTTCCAGCATGGCGTCCTATTGCATCCGCATTGTTTTCGGGGGTGTGCTCCTGTGCGCATTGCTCGGCCCGGCTCTGGCGCAGCAGTACAAGTGGGTGGACAAGGATGGACGCACCCACTATTCGGATCGCGAACCGGAAGGGAATCGGGGGAAAGCCGCAGTCATCCCGACGCCGTCTTCCGGCGGGGCATCGGAACCCGTCGATTGGACGGCCAAGGACACCGAATTCCGGCGCCGGCAGATTGAACAAAAGCAGCGCGCCGCTCCCTCACCGGAAAAGGAGAATGCCTGTGCCGCGGCTCGACAGCGCGCAGCCTTCTGGACCAGCGCAGAGGGCCACGCGGCGTACTGGGTCAATCGCGATGGCGAGCACGTCTACTATACGGACGAAGAACGCGCCGCCCGCAAGCAGGAAACCCAACAAGCCATCCGGGACAATTGCTCTTCCTGAACATGGCGCAAGTCGGCGCCGACTGCCCGACTCGTCCGTAGACTCTCCCGGCCGGCAAGGCACCTACCGGAGTCGGTCGAGGCTGGCCAGCGCCGCCCGGTAATCCGGGTCCATCCGAAGCGTCTCCGGCGTTGCTTCCAACGTCACCGGGATCAGTCTCTCGATACGCGCGGACCGCGCGGAATCGATCCCGGGAGTCCATGCTTCGAGTACTTCCGCGACGGCATCCGGGGCATTGCACACCAGCAACATGTCGCAGCCGGCGCCATAGGCGGTCTCGACTCGACGGACCATTCCGCCGACGACGCCGGCACCCGCCATGGACAAGTCATCGGTGAAAACGACCCCGGTAAACTTAATGTCATTTCTTAGAAACGTTATCCATTTATTTGAAAATACGGCTGTATTGCAATCCGTACACTGGTAGATCACATGGGCTGCCATGACCCCGTCCAGGGGAAGCCTGCGGTAGGGTTCGAGGTCTTCTGCCATGGCTTCCAGGGGACGATCGTCCACCGGCAGCTCGACATGGGAATCCGGGATTACGTAGCCGTGGCCGGGGAAATGCTTGCCGCAGCTGCCCATGCCTGCCTGCCGCAGACCGGCGATGAGGGCGCCCGCCAGCTCGATGACGGCGTCCGGGCGGCGATGGAAGGCGCGGTCGCCGATCACCCGGGACGGGCCGTAGTCGAGGTCGAGTACCGGGGTAAAGGAATAATCGACGCCGCAGGCCCGCAATTCGGCGGCCAGGACATAGCCGACAGAGCGGGCAGCGTGCCGGGCAGCGGCATGGTCTTCGTCCCAAAGACGCCCCAGTGCAGCCATGGCGGGCAGCCGCGTGTAGCCTTCGCGGAAGCGTTGCACCCGGCCCCCCTCGTGATCTACCGCGATCAGGAGGCGTGGTGTGCGCAGGCCGTGGATTTCAGCGGTCAGACGCCGGAGCTGGTCGACATCGGCGTAATTGCGGGTAAACAGGATGACGCCGCCGACCAAGGGGTGGCAGAGCCGCTCCCTGTCCAGATCGGTGAGTACCGGCCCGGCGATGTCTATCATCAATGGTCCGAGGGGTTGAGGCTTCATGTTCTTTCGAGGATGACGTAGGCGACGGCGTATTCCGCCTCGTCGCTGATGGAAAGATGGGCCACCAGGCCTTTTTCGGCCAGTAGGGCGCCCAGGGCCTCGGTCAGGGCGAATACCGGCTTGCCCAATTCATCGTGGGCAACTCCGATGGCAGGCAGGGTCGCCGGCGCCCGCACCCCCGTTCCCAGAGCCTTGGCGAAGGCTTCCTTGGCGGCAAAGCGCTTGGCCAGGAAACGCCCCTTGTCCGGCGCCCCGGCGAATCCTTCGCGCTCGCAGGGGGCAAGCAATTTGTCGACGATGCGCTCGCCGTGACGCTCCCACATGCTTGTGAGCCGGGAGACGGCGACGATGTCGGTGCCGATGCCGTGGATCATTCGCCGCGGTCCGCCGCCTCGCGCATGAGCTGCTTCATTTCCCGCACGGCTTCCCGCAGACCGACGAAGGTAGCCCGGCTGACGATGGCGTGGCCGATATGCAGCTCCCGCACACCGGAAAGTCGGGCCACCGGCTGGACGTTGTAGTAATTGAGGGCGTGACCGGCGTTGAATCGCATGCCCAGTGCACGGACGGTCTGGCCGGCATTTCGGATCTTGTCGAGTTCGGTAAGGACGGCCGGTGCCTCGGCATCCCGCCCCTTGTCATAGAAAGCGTGGGCGTAGGGTCCGGTGTGGATTTCGCAGACCCGGGCACCGATACGGGCCGCGGCCTCGACCTGCTGGAGTTCGGCATCGATGAAGACGCTGGTGACGATCCCCGCGCCGGCCAGACGGCTCACGACGTCCTTCAGCCGGGCTTCCTGCCCGGCCACGTCGAGGCCGCCTTCGGTGGTCACCTCGTGACGTCCCTCGGGCACGAGCATGGCCATTTCCGGCTTCAAGGCGCAGGCGATACCAACCATCTCGTCGGTGGCAGCCATCTCGAGATTGAGCTTGATCTGGGTCAGGTCCCGCAAGCGGCGCACATCGTCGTCCTGGATGTGGCGACGGTCTTCCCGCAGGTGGACGGTGATGCCGTCTGCGCCGCCAAGGTGGGCCTCGACCGCCGCCCAGACAGGATCAGGCTCATAGGTGCGACGTGCCTGGCGCAGGGTAGCGATGTGGTCAATATTGACGCCCAATTCAATCATAATTCTTGCAACTCCTTGAATATCTTGCGTGTTTCCAATTCCTTGCCCGAGAGATAATACGCCATCAGCGTACGCATCAACTGCTTGGCTTCCGCCCGGCTGCGCGAATCGGCGAAATCTTCGGCGGCCAGATCGATCAATGTCTGGCCGCGCACTGCATCTTCCGCCTCGTCAGCGTGTGCGAGACGCACCGGCCCCTGCTCCATGCGGTAGTGGTAGTGAGCCGCGGCGGTAATGGGCCGGCCATCGCTGTCGTGATCGAGGGTCAGCCCGTAGCCCAGCTCTTGTAACAAGGCCTTCTCAAAGGCCCGCAGATCGGCTTCCTTCACTTTGCCACCGGGGTCGGCAGCCAGATGGCCGAGGATGTCCCGATAGCGGTCGAAAAGCCGCTCGTGGGCGTCTTCCCGCGGCAGAAGGTGCATCAGCAGTTCATTGAGGTAATAGCCACAGAAGAGCGCTTCGCCCCTGAGCAGCGGGATACCCCCCTGCCACTCGACCTTCATCAGGGTCAGCACTTCGCCCTTTCCTGCCCAGGCGAGTTCAAGGGGCTGGAAGGCCATGAGGAGCCCGCGCAGGGCCGAACGGGGTCGTCGCGCGCCCCGGGCCAGCAGAGCCATACGGCCGAATTCCCGGGTGAAGGCTTCGACAATGAGGCTCGTTTCCCGAAACGGGTAGGCGTGCAGGACGAAAGCCGGTTGCCCGTCGACTTTTTGCCGCTGCATAGGGCTACTCGTAACCGAGGCTCTTCAACAAACGCTCGTCGTCGGTCCAGCCGGATTTCACCTTGACCCAGACTTCGAGATAGACCTTGCCGTCGAAGAGTCGCTCCATGTCCTGCCGGGCTTCGGAGGCGATGCGCTTGAGGGATTCTCCGCCCTTGCCGATGACGATGGCCTTGTGGCTGTCACGGTCCACAACGATGGCGGCGTAGATGCGGCGAAGGGCTCCCTCCATCTCGAATTTCTCGATCTCCACGGTCGTTGCGTAGGGCAATTCGTCCCCCAGGAGACGGAAAAGCTTCTCCCGGACGTATTCGGCGGCGAGGAAACGCTCGGATTTGTCGGTGAGTTCGTCCTCGTCGAAGAGCAGTCCCTCGTGGGGGAGGTGCTTGCGGACTTCGCCCAGGAGTTGGTCGGTCTGCCGGCCCTTGGCGGCACTGATGGGCACAATGGCAGCAAAGTCACGTTCCTGGCCCAACTGCCCGAGAAAAGGCAGCAGCGCCGCCTTGTCCTTGATACGGTCAGTCTTGTTGACCGCAAGGATGACCGGCCTGTCGGCCGGAAGCAGCTTGAGGACGGCTCGGTCCTTGGCATCGAAACGCCCGGCCTCGACGACGAAGACGACCACGTCTACATCGGCCAGTGTCTGGGTGACGCCCCGGTTCATGGCCCGATTGAGGGCATTGGAAAACTTGGTCTGAAAACCGGGTGTATCGACGAAGACGCACTGGGATTCGGCATCGGTGCGGATGCCGGTGATGCGATGGCGCGTGGTCTGGGCCTTGCGGGACACGATGCTGATTTTCTCCCCCACCAGATGGTTGAGGAGCGTCGACTTGCCGACATTGGGCCGGCCCACGATGGCGACGTAGCCGGAACGCAACGGCCTCATGGTTCGAGATGCCGGAGGGCAAGTTCGGCGGCAGCCTGTTCGGCCAAGCGACGGCTGGACCCGGTTCCCACAGTTCTGACCCCGAGGCGCTCCAATTCGCAGGCAACTTCGAAGCGCTGGCTATGAGCGGCGCCGGTAGTCCCCAGGGTGGCGTACTTGGGGAGCGGCTGCCGGCGCCCCTGCAGCCACTCCTGCAGCCGGGTCTTGGCGTCCTTGCATGCCTCTCCCGGGTTCAATCCGTCGAGCAGTTCGGCGAACAGCCGTTCCACGACAAGCTCCGCAGCGGAAAATCCGGCATCGAGAAAGACTGCTCCCAGCATTGCTTCCAGGGCATCTGCGAGGATGGACGGGCGACCCTCGCCGCCGCTACGCAGTTCTCCTTCTCCAAGCCTTAATTGGGGGCCCAAAGCAATGTTCTGGGCGATGCGTTGCAAGGTGTCCTGACGAACCAGATTGGCCCGTAGGCGCGACAAATCCCCTTCCGGAAGCCCCGGAAACCGCCTATACAGGGTTACGGCAATCACACAATTGAGAATGCTATCGCCCAGAAACTCGAGCCGTTCGTTATGCCCGGCACCAAAACTGCGATGGGTCAGCGCCGTCTGAAGCAAGCCGCGGTCGGCAAAGCAGTGGCCCAGGGCCTCCTCGAGGGTGGCGAGGGCCATCACTCCCGTCCGGAGCCTCCGGTCGAGCCCCGATAGTTGATGAGGAGGCTGACATTGAATCCGAGGGGAATCTTCTTTTCGTAATCGAAAGAAATGACGATCTGATTGCCTTCCTTGGAGACATCGAGATCCTGGGATTTGAATTCGGTCAGGTGGTCGACTTCCGCATACTTGGCGAAAGCCTGGCGGACATCGGCAACCGTCGCATTCGGCTGTAGGTTCGCCGCCGTCGCCTTGATGTCCTTGAGAATCTTGTAATACTCGATCGCCGACGGCGCAACCTTGATGCCCAGCATGGCGATCAAGGCGATGATGAAGCCCCAGAACATCACGCCGGAAAGGCTCACTCCACGCTGGTATTTCATGTCTTCTCCTTTACCGGAAAGAGCCGATACGCCCCAAATCGCCGAAATTCAGCCAGATGAAAAAGGCCTTGCCGACGATGTTCTCCTCGGGAACGAAACCCCAGTAGCGGCTATCCCGGCTATTGTCTCGATTGTCCCCGACCATGAAGTAATGGCCCGGGGGCACCGTGCAGATCACGCCGGCAGCATTGTAGAGGCAATTTTCGCGATTGGGAAAGCGTGCCACATCGGGAATATAGGCCGGAGCGTCGACATCGTTGAGCATGCGATGCTCGACCGCCCCGAGTTTTTCGACGTACTGCTCGGAATAGTAAAGGCGCTCAGGGTGAAGGTAGTCGGCAATCTTCTTGACTTCCACCGTCTCTCCGTTGATGGTCAGCCGCTTGTTCTGATAGGCGATCTTGTCCCCCGGTATGCCGACCACCCGCTTGATGTAGTCCAGGGAGGGATCCTCGGGGTAGCGGAAGACCATCACGTCACCCCGCTGGGGGAGGTTGAGGTCGATGATCTTCTTGTTGATGACCGGCAGGCGAATTCCATAGGTGAATTTGTTCACCAGGATGAAATCTCCCACCAGCAATGTGGGAATCATCGATCCGGAAGGGATCTTGAAGGGTTCGAAAAGAAATGAGCGCAGGACGAAGACGATGAGGATCACCGGAAAGAAGCTCGCTCCCCACTCGACCCAGAGCGGCTCCTTGGCGTCCTTCGCCCGCTGTTTGCGGAATTTGAGGACGTCCAAGGCATAAAGCGCGCCGGTAACCACAGTCAATACGAAAAGAATCAGGGCGAAATTCATGGGGGTTTCCGACTCGATCAGTTATCCACCCGCAAGACGGCCAGAAAGGCTTCCTGCGGGATTTCGACGCTGCCGACCTGCTTCATGCGCTTTTTGCCGGCCTTCTGCTTTTCCAGGAGCTTCTTCTTGCGCGTGATATCGCCGCCGTAACACTTGGCCAGCACGTCCTTACGCAACGCCTTGACGTTTTCCCGGGCGATGATGTGGGAGCCGATCGCTGCCTGGATGGCCACGTCGTACATCTGGCGGGGAATCAGTTCGCGCATCTTTGAAGCGAGTTCTCGACCGCGATACTGGGAATTGGCCCGATGGACGATAAGGGACAGGGCATCCACCCGATCCCCGTTGATCAACACGTCGAGCTTGACCACATCGGCCGCCCGATATTCCTTGAAGTCGTAATCCAGAGAGGCATAGCCCCGAGAGCAGGACTTCAGCTTGTCGAAGAAATCCATCACCACCTCGGCCATGGGCATTTCATAAACCAGTTTCACCTGGCGACCGTGGTAGTGCATATCCACCTGGCTTCCGCGCTTCTGGTTGCAGAGAATGATCACGGCTCCGAGATAATCCTGCGGAACGAAGATGGTCGCGGTGATGATAGGTTCGCGAATCTCTTCCGTCTTGCCGATTTCAGGCAACTTCGAGGGGTTTTCCACCTGGATGGTGGTGCCGTCCCGTTGCACCACCTCGTACACAACGGTGGGCGCCGTGGTAATCAGATCCTGATCGAATTCCCGCTCCAGGCGCTCCTGGACGATTTCCATGTGAAGAAGACCGAGAAAGCCGCATCGAAACCCGAAGCCCAGAGCCTGGGAGACTTCCGGCTCGTATTGCAGCGAAGCGTCGTTGAGCTTCAATTTCTCCAGGGCTTCCCGCAACGAGTCGTACTGGTTGGCTTCCACCGGATAGAGGCCAGCGAAAACCTGGGGTTTGATCTCTTTGAAGCCCGGCAGCGGATCCGACGCCTTGCGGTCGCTGTGGGTGATGGTGTCGCCCACTTTGGCCGCCTTGAGCTCCTTGATGCCGGCGATGACGAAACCGACCTCACCGGCGCGGAGCGCCTCGCGCAGAATGGATTTTGGCGTGAAGACGCCCACTTGCTCGCAGAGTTGATTGGCCCCGGTGGCCATGAAATGGAGCTTGTCCTTGGGACGGATTTCGCCATCCACCACCCGGACCAGCATCACGACCCCGACATAGTTGTCGAACCAGGAATCGATGATCAGGGCCTTCAGCGGCGCGCCGGCATCTCCCCGTGGCGGCGGCACCTTGGCGATGACCGCCTCCAGGATGTCTTCGACGCCGAGGCCAGTCTTGGCGGAGGCCAGGACCGCATCGGCGGCGTCGATGCCGATCACGTCCTCGATCTCGCTGCGGGCGTTGTCAGGATCGGCGGAAGGGAGGTCGACCTTGTTGAGCACCGGCAAGACCTCGACCCCCTGCTCTATGGCCGTATAGCAGTTGGCGACGGTCTGCGCCTCCACCCCCTGGGAAGCATCGACGACCAGGAGCGCCCCTTCGCAGGCCGACAAGGAACGGGAGACTTCATACGAGAAATCCACGTGCCCCGGGGTGTCGATCAGGTTCAGGTTATAGACCTTGCCGTCACGCCCTCTGTATTCAAGAGCAGCTGTTTGCGCTTTGATGGTAATGCCGCGCTCGCGCTCGATGTCCATGGAATCGAGGACTTGTTCCTCCATCTCGCGATCGGAAAGTCCACCGCATAGATGAATGATGCGGTCGGCCAGGGTCGATTTGCCATGGTCGATGTGGGCGATGATGGAAAAATTGCGGATATGGTCCATGCGGTTCGAATAAAAAGGGCGCCGGCAGGCGCCCCGGGCGAATTCAGCAAACCCGTGATTTTAGCGGATTTCCGCCAAATATTCACGCACTTTGGCCTCGTCCAGGAAGTAATGGCACAGCTCCCTGCCGCGGTGCAGCAATACCGGTACGAGTTCGTCATAGCGCGCCTCGAGAACCGGATCGGCATCCACATCCACAACTTCCAAGCCCAGGCCGAATTCATCCGCCAGCGGTGCCACCGCCACCTCCATGTCATGGCAGAGATGGCAGTAGCTTCGACTGAGCAAGGTCAACGGCGCACTCGCTTCAATTTCCACCGCTGAATCCCTTGATGGTGACAAAGGTCTGACTCTCGCCCCGCCGAATCAGGAGCGTGACGCTGGAAGTCTTGTCAAATTGGGCCAAGAGCTTGTTGAACTGATCCACGGACTTGACCTCGGTCGTGGCGCCCTTGCTGATGAGAGCGAGGATGATGTCTCCTGGGCGCAGGTCGGCGCGCGCCGTTCCGCCACGCACGTCCTCGATAAGCAGCCCCCCCGGCAGTTTGAGCTCCCGCTTCTTGTCTTCGGAGAGTTCGCTGACCACGAGGCCAAGCCGATTGGCGGCCTGCTCGGCAGGTTTGGGGATACGCCCGCTACGAACGCCTGCCTCCTCGACGATTTCGCCGACGACAAGAGTAATGTCCCGCGCCGCACCCTTGCGCCAGACCTGGACGACCGACCGGGTTCCCGGCTTGGTGGCGGCAACCGCCCGCGGCAGATCGGCGGAGGCATTGATGACCTTGCCGTCGAACTTGAGAATGACGTCTCCCGGTTCCAATCCCGCTTTGTCCGCCGGACTACCTTTCTCCACCGCATTCACGATGGCCCCCATGGGCTTCCCAAGACCCAGGGATTCGGCGAGATCCTTGCTGACCTCCTGAATCACCACTCCCAGGCGTCCGCGGCTGACCTTGCCCTGACTCCGCAGCTGGTTCTGGATTTCCATGGCGACGTCGATGGGGATCGCGAAGGATAGGCCCATGTAACCACCGCTACGGCTGTAAATCTGGGAATTGATCCCGATGACCTCTCCCTTGAGATTGAACAACGGGCCGCCGGAATTGCCCGGATTGATCGCCACATCGGTCTGGATGAAGGGAACATAGTTCTCCTGAGGCAAGGAACGCCCCTTGGCGGAAACGATGCCCGCAGTCACCGAATTGTCGAAACCGAAGGGCGAACCGATGGCCACCACCCACTCGCCCACCCGGGTCTGGCCCGGGTCGCCCAGGCGGACCGTCGGCAATCCGGCCGCTTCGATGCGGATCAGCGCCACGTCGGTCCGCTTGTCGGCACCGATCACCTTGGCCTTGAATTCCCGCTTGTCCGTCAGTCGCACGGTAATCTCGTCCGCGGCCTCCACAACGTGGGCATTGGTCAGGATGTAGCCATCGGCGCTGATGATGAATCCGGACCCGAGGGATTTGCTCTCGAACTCCCGCGGCGTGCCGCCGCCAGGCTGACGGGGAATGAAGCGCCGGAAGAATTCGAACATCGGATCGTTCTCATCCAGCGGCACTCCGAATGGATTGCGACCCCGCAAGACCTGGGTGGTGCTGATATTGACCACCGCCTGCCCCTGTTTTTCCGCGAGATCGGCGAAATCCGGCAAGGCTCGCGTGGGCGGTGGAACTTCGGCTTGCGCAAAGGTGTTCAAGAACAAGACGAGAGCAATAGCCAGCAGGCGCTTCATGGAATTAACCTCCGGGTACACCTAAGAACGACCGAGGATGGTGGGCTTTTCACCCCGGATAGCCAAGGTACGGAAAATGATCCAGGCCACAGCGAGCCCCACTGCCGCGCCGGAGACGGAACCCAGGTCGCCGCCCAACCAGGAACCGAAGGCTCCGCCACCAATCAGCCCAACCAGGGGAAGCCCGTAAGCGAGATTGGCACTGCGGCGCACCGCCCCGGCGGCAATGCCGACCAAGACCCGCTCGCCCATGCGGGCGCCGTCCGGATTGGCCACCCGATAGATCCGGGTGTTCGCGCAGAGCATGCGGGAAAGATTCTGTCCCCCGCAGCCCCCGCTTTCATGGCAGCGGCCGCAACCTTCCTCGGCCACTTCAACGAGGGCTTCATTGCCGTCGATCTGCCGAACGACGGCGACAACTGTCGTCAATTCACTACTCATTACCAGCGTCGGTCGGGAGCGGTATCCAGAAGCGGCCTCAACTTGGCGGCCACGGCCTCCCGAGCACGGAAAATGCGGGACCGGACAGTCCCGATGGGGCAATTCATGATTTGGGCAATCTCTTCGTAGGACAGTCCTTCGATCTCCCGCAAGACGATCGCGGTTCGCAATTCCTCGGGGAGAGCCTCAACGGCACCATTGACGGTTTCACCGATTTGCTTGGAGAGGAGGAGACTCTCCGGGGTATTGATGTCTCTTAGTTGATCGCCATCCTCAAAAGTTTCGGCTTCTTCGCTGTCGAACTCGGTCGTGGTGGGCGCCCGCCTGCCCTGAGAAACCAGATAATTCTTGGCCGTATTGATGCCGATGCGATACAACCAGGTGTAGAAGGCGCTGTCCCCGCGGAAGGCGGGGAGCGCACGATAGGCCTTGATGAACGCTTCCTGAGCGACGTCCTCGACTTCGGCGGGATCGCGGATGTAGCGGGACAGCAAACGGCCCAGCTTGCGCTGGTATTTGCTCACCAAGAGATCGAAAGCGTGCCGCTCGCCACTTTGGGCTCGTTCGACCAAAGCCTGATCAATCTCGCGCTCACTCATCGCTTGACGCGTTCCCTGGGGGTTTAATGGTTGTTGTAATGGCGGAGTATAGCGCGAAGTATTCTCGTCCAACCTTGGCAAGGTCCCGGGTTTGTGACTGAGTGTAACCACCCTCCATGGTATAGTCGCCGCAGAATCAACGATCCCGACGCGAAGAGCTTGAAATCCTACGACGTACTCATCATCGGCAGCGGTCTTGCCGGACAATCGGCTGCCTTACGTCTGGCGGATCACTGCCGCGTGGCCCTGGTCAGCAAGCGTAGCCTGGAGGAAAGTGCCTCGGGATGGGCTCAGGGCGGTATCGCGGCAGTGCTCGACAGCCAGGATTCGATCGACGCCCACATTCGGGACACGCTCGTCGCCGGGGCCTGGCTCAACGACGAAGCGGCGACCCGGTTCGTGGTCGAAAACGGACGAAGGGCCATTGAGTGGCTCATTGCCCAGGGGGTCCCTTTCACCCAGGATGCGTCGGGCTACCACCTGACCCGGGAGGGTGGCCATAGCGCCCGCCGGGTGATCCACGTGGCCGACGCCACCGGACTCGCTGTCCAGGAAACCCTGACGCGCCGCGTGCGCGCCCATCGCAATATCACGGTCCTGGAAGATCACATCGCCATAGACCTGATCACGGGCGTCAAATTGGGCCTCGGTGACAACCGCTGCTATGGCGCCTATGCCCTCGATACCCGAAACGACCGCGTCATTACCCTGGGTGCCGGAAACACGCTGCTTGCCACCGGCGGGGCCGGCAAGGTCTATCTCTATACGACCAACCCGGACACATCCACCGGCGACGGCATCGCCATGGCGTGGCGTGCAGGTTGCCGGGTGGCCAATATGGAATTCATCCAGTTTCATCCCACGTGTCTGTACCATCCCCAAGCCAAATCCTTCCTCATTTCCGAGGCCGTTCGCGGGGAAGGCGGCCTGCTGCTGCTCCCGGACGGAACCCGGTTCATGCCCGACCACGATTCCCGGGGGGAACTGGCTCCCCGAGACATCGTCGCGCGTGCCATCGATTTCGAGATGAAAAAACGTGGCCTGGATTGCGTCTTCCTCGATATTGCCCACAAGGGCGAGACGTTCATCCGTAGCCATTTTCCCAACATCCACGCCCGTTGCCTGGAACTTGGCCTCGATATCGCCAAAGATTCGATTCCCGTGGTCCCTGCGGCCCACTACACCTGCGGTGGAGTGATCAGCGACCTGCGCGGCCGAACCGATCTCGCAGGCCTTTACGTCGCTGGAGAGGCCTCCTGTACCGGCCTGCACGGCGCCAACCGGCTGGCCTCGAATTCACTCCTCGAGTGCATCGTCTTTTCCGAAGCGGCCGTCGCCGACATGCTCGCTTCGGGGACCCCAGCGCTCCCCTCACTCCCGCGCTGGGACGAAAGCCGCGTGACCGACGCCGACGAAGAGGTGGTCATCTCCCATAACTGGGACGAGCTGCGCCGTTTCATGTGGGACTACGTCGGTATCGTCCGGACGACCAAGCGATTGAAGCGGGCCTCCCACCGGATACGACTCCTGATGCGGGAGATCGAGGAGTTCTACGCCAATTTCCGGGTCAGCCACGATCTCATCGAACTGCGCAATCTGGTGGTCACCGCCGACCTCATCGTGCGCTGCGCCATGAAGCGGCGGGAAAGTCGCGGCCTGCACTATTCGCGGGATTTCCCGGAAACCCTCGCCCAGGGCCGCAATACGGTCATCCGTCGGCGTTAGGGCTCTTTCGCCAGCGCAACCAGACGCGAAGGCGGCGAAAATCTTCGCCGTTAATGGCGTCGGGCGCGATGACTAGCGTCTGCAACCCAGCCTCCCAGCGCAGACGGACCAGCGTCAACCAGGGATGAATGCGCGGCGAACCGATCGTCTCGGCGTGCTGCCAGGAGCCCTCGCCCACTTCGACGTCGATGCGCCCATCGGCAAGCAAGCGCAGTCGGGACGGGTGCGGACCGGCGAATGCTATCCACGCGCGGTACCCGCTCAGGCAGGCGAGCACCATCAGCGCGCACAGAATGACGGCTCCGGCTCCCGATGTGGCGATGGCCAAGGCGGCTGCGAGGTGCACAAGGAGAATTCCGCCCCGCACAATGAACGAAGGGCGCAGCCCGATGATGATCGGAAACTGCACCCTCCATGACTCCGTCGAGCGGCGCTCAAATGCGCTTGAAAGCCACCGTTCCGTTGGTTCCGCCAAATCCGAAGGAATTGGATAAGGCGGCGTCGATCTTCATGGGCCGAGCATGATTGGCGCAATAATCCAGGTCGCAGCGCTCGTCCTGATTGAAAATGTTGATGGTTGGCGGCGAAATCTGATGGTAAAGAGCCAGGGCGGTAAAGACCGCCTCGATGCCACCGGCGGCGCCCAGCAGATGACCCGTCATCGATTTGGTCGAGTTCATCACCAGATGTTTCGTCGCATCACCCAGGGCGCGCTTGACCGCCTGGGTCTCCGCCACATCGCCCAGAGGCGTGGAGGTCCCATGGGCGTTGATGTACTGGATGTCACCCGGAGCCAAACCGGCATTCTTGAGGGCAGCGAGCATGCAGCGACGCGCTCCGTCGCCGTCTTCCGCGGGCTGGGTCATGTGGAATGCGTCGGCACTCATGCCATAACCCGCCACTTCGGCATAAATCCTGGCCCCACGAGCCTTGGCGTGCTCGTACTCCTCAAGAACCATCACGCCTGCCCCCTCGCCCAGGACGAATCCATCCCGATCGCGATCCCAGGGTCGGCTTGCCGTTGCAGGATCGTCGTTCCTCGCAGAGAGGGCACGCGCAGCACAGAAGCCGCCGACGCCCAGCGGCGAAACGGTGGACTCCGCACCGCCGGCAACCATGACATCCGCATCCCCGTACTCGATGATACGCGCAGCTTCGCCCACCGAGTGGGTCCCGGTTGTACAGGCGGTCACCAAGGCGATATTCGGACCTTTGAAACCGAACATGATCGACAGGTTGCCGGAAATCATGTTGATGATCGACCCGGGAACGAAGAACGGCGAGACCTTGCGCACGCCACCCGCAGCGTAATGGTCTTTGGTTTCCTCTATCAGAGGCAAGCCCCCGATTCCGGACCCGATCGCCACCCCGGCGCGCTCAAGATCGACCGAATTCCCATCCAGCCCCGCATCGCGGATGGCCTGAATTCCAGCCGCCATCCCGAAGTGGATGAAGGCGTCCATCCGCCGGGCCTCCTTAGGAGAAAGGTAGGCGCCAATGTCGAATCCCTTGACCTCGCCGGCGATCCTAACTGGAAAGGTGGACGCATCGAATTTCGTGATGCTGGCGATACCGGAACGGCCGGCGATGATGTTTGACCATCCTTCCTCGACCGTATTGCCGACGGGGCAGATGAGCCCCAGACCGGTGATGACGACTCTGCGACGTGCCAAGATGTGCACTCCGAATGGATGCGGAAAGGCCGGCCCTTGGGCCGGCCTCTGCCACTGGAACCAGGATGGATTACTTCTTGTGGGACAGGATGTAGTCCACTGCCTGCTGGACGGTCGTGATCTTCTCGGCTTCCTCGTCGGGAATCTCACACTCGAATTCCTCTTCTAGAGCCATGACCAGTTCGACCGTGTCCAACGAGTCAGCGCCCAGATCGTCCACGAAGGAAGACTCGTTCTTGATGTCGCCCTCGTTCACACCGAGCTGCTCGGCGACGATCTTTTTGACGCGTTCTACGATGTTATCCATTAAAAAACTCCTTCCCCCTACGGGTTGAAAAAACGCTGCGAGTTTACCAAAAAGCCGGCCCCGCCGGAAATCAGTCCATGAACATACCACCGTTGACGTGCACGGTCGTCCCGCTCACATAGCCCGCTCCGGGCGATGCAAGGAAGGAAACAGCCGCCGCCACATCTTCCGGAGATCCAGCCCGGGCAAGGGGAATCGCCGCCAGCATCGCCGCCTTGTGCTTTTCGTCCAGGCCTTCTGTCATGTCAGTGGCAATAAAGCCCGGTGCGACGCAATTCACGGTGATGTTGCGACTGCCCAGCTCGCGGGCAAGGGAACGGGTCATGCCGGCTACGCCTGCCTTGGCCGCGCAGTAGTTGGCCTGACCGGGATTGCCGGAGTGTCCGACCACCGAGGTGATGTTGATGATGCGCCCCTGGCGGGCCTTCATCATGCCCCGCATCACGGCTTTGGAAAGACGAAACACGGCTTTGAGATTGGTATCGATGACCGCGTCCCACTCGTCGTCCTTCATCCGCATGGCGAGATTATCGCGGGTAATGCCGGCATTGTTGACCAAAATGCCGACCGCTCCGAATTCCTTCTCGATCGTGGCAATGGCAGCCTCCACCTGGCCCGCGTCGCGCACCTCGAGGACGAAACCTCGCCCCCTGACGCCTGCCGCCGCAAGATAGGCCGAAATCCTTTCCGCGCCGTCTTCACTGGTCGCGGTACCGACGACTGCCGCGCCTTGGCGGCCCAGTTCGAGCGCGATGGCACGGCCGATGCCGCGAGTGGCGCCGGTCACCAAGGCAATCTGTCCGTTCAGCATGGTATTCACTCCAGGCCGAGGTTGGCTTCGACGCTGGCCGCATCCGCGAGAGCAACGCCGTTGATGCCTTCGGCGCAACGCTTGGTGAGTCCGGCGAGCACCTTGCCAGGACCGCACTCCGCAACCGTGGTGACGCCTTGGGCAGCCATTTTCTGGATCGTCTCGACCCAGCGTACCGGGTTATAGGCTTGACGCACCAGGGCGTCCTTGATGCGCGTCGGGTCCGATTCCTGTACCACGTCAACGTTATTGATGACCGGAATTACCGGCACCTTGAATTCCAGGTCGGCCAGCCGCGCTCCCAGCTTGTCGGCGGCGGGCCGTATGAGCGAGGAATGGAAGGGGGCAGAGACCGGCAATGCCACCGCCCGCTTGGCGCCCCGCGCCTTGCATGCCTCCATGGCACGCTCGACGGCACTCTTGTGGCCCGCGATGACGGTCTGGCCGGCGGCATTGAAATTGACCGGCTCCGCGACCTCGCCCTGGGCCGCCTCGGCGCACGCCGCCCGTATGCCCTCGTCGTCGAGGCCCAGAATTGCGGCCATGGCTCCCGTACCCAAGGGGACGGCTTCCTGCATGGCAGCAGCGCGTAGCCGGACCAGAGGCACTGCGTCTTTGAACGCGATCACCCCGGCGGCGACCAAGGCCGAATACTCACCCAAGCTATGGCCGGCGACGCAAGCGGGCTGCCGCCCTCCTTTTTCGAGCCAGAGACGCCAGACGGCAATCCCGGCGGTGAGCATGACCGGCTGGGTATTCACGGTTTGGGAAAGAGCCTCTGCCGGCCCCTCGGCCACCATTCGCCAGAGGTCGTCACCGAGAGCGCTAGAGGCCTCGTCGAAAGTCGCGCGAACGACGGCAGAATCGCCGTAGGCGGCCATCATGCCTACGCTCTGGGAACCCTGACCGGGAAAGACGAAAGCGAACATCGTGAGCTCCTAAAGGGAGACGAACAGTGGAAATCTCAGGGTCGGACCCAGCCGACCTTTGGACCTCAGTTTCAAAATTGCATGAGGGCGGCGCCCCAGGTGAAACCGCCGCCCACGCCCTCTACCAAGACTTTCTGGCCGGACCGGATGCGCCCATCGCGCACCGCCTCGTCAAGTGCCAGGGGAATCGAAGCGGCGGACGTGTTCCCATGGTGATCGACGGTAACGATAACTCGCTCCCGATCGACGCCGAGTTTCTTGCCGGTAGCCTCGATGATGCGGATATTGGCCTGATGGGGAATCAACCAGTCGATTCCTGCAGCGGGAACCCCCGCTTGGGCGCAGACTTCCTCGGCCACTTCGGCAAGGACGCGGACGGCGAATTTGAAAACCGCTTGACCGTCCATGCGCAGGAAGGGATCGCCGCACACCCGCCCGCCGCTGATCTGACCGGGAACGTTGAGAATCCCGCTCTGGCTTCCGTCGGCATGAAGAGCGCTGGCCAGAATTCCCGGCGCATCCGACGCTTCGAGCACCAAGGCGCCGGCGCCATCGCCAAAAAGTACGCACGTTCCCCTGTCCTGCCAATCGAGGATGCGGGAAAACACTTCCGTACCGATTACCAGGGCCTTGCAATGGCTGCCCGAGGCGATGAATTTATCGGCGATCGCCAGGGCGTAGGCGAAGCCGGCACAGACCGCCTGGACGTCGAAGGCAGTCGCCCCTTTGTTGCCCAGCTTCCCCTGGATGAGGCAAGCGGTACTCGGAAAAATGAAATCCGGCGTCGACGTTGCAACGATGATCAGGTCGATAGCGGCTGGATCGACGGCGGCCATAGCCAGGGCACGGCGGGCGGCCTCCAGTCCAAGATCACTTGCCATCACCCCGGGTTCGGCCAGATGCCGAGTCCGGATTCCAGTCCGGGTGACGATCCATGCGTCATCGGTGTCGATACCGCGAGCCGCCAAGTCGAGGTTACTGATAGGAGGCCCGGGCAGAAAACTCCCGGTTCCGGCAACCCGCGAGTACTTCACGCCGCCTCCTCGCTCCTGACATTCGAAGCCAGCCCCGCAAAACGCTGGGCAATCCTATCCAGGACGCCGTTCTCTGCGGCATCCCAAGCACGCGCAATGGCATTCGAGAAGGCGAAGGCATCGGCCGACCCGTGGCTCTTGATCGAGATCCCCTTGAGACCGAGGAGAATTGCCCCGTTGTACCGTCGATGGTCCACTCGGCGCTTGAAGCGATTCAGCACAGGCATGGCCACCAGCGCAGCAAGTTTGGTCAGCAGATTGCGCTTGAACTCCTGACGCAAGAACGAAGCCAGCATCTGGGCAAGGCCCTCGGAAGTCTTTAGCGCCACGTTGCCGACAAATCCGTCGCAGACCACGAGATCGGCCTCACCCTTGTAAATCCCGTCGCCTTCGACGTTGCCGACGAAATTGAGACCGGATTCCTTAAGCAGTTCAGCCGCCCCCTTGACCACTTCATTCCCCTTGATGTCTTCTTCGCCGATGTTGAGCAGTCCGACCGAAGGTCGCTCGGCGTGTTCCAACGCGGCCACGAATGAAGCTCCCATCAGCCCGAACTGAAGCAAGTGTTGGGGGGTGCAATCGATGTTCGCGCCCAGATCAAGGACATGAGTGTGACCGCGCAGGGTCGGCAAGGGTGCGCAGATCGCCGGTCTATCGATGCCGGGGAGCATCTTGAGGACAAAGCGGGAAATGGCCATCAGGGCACCGGTATTGCCGGCGGACACGCATGCATCCGCCTCGCCCTGTTTGACCAGATTGATTGCCACCCGCATGGACGAGTCCTTCTTGTTGCGCAGGGCCAGGGCCGGTGACTCGTCCATCTCGACGACTTCGGAGGCATGCACGACGGTCAGGCGAGAGTCGCTGGCGGCCTCGGCCAAATGGGTGCGCAGAATCTCCTCACGTCCCACTAGGATGAGTTTGGCCCCAGGGTGGTCGGCCAGGAAACGCAACGCCGCGGGCACCGTCACTGACGGCCCGTGGTCGCCCCCCATGCAATCGATGGCGATACGGCTGGTCATGGCAAAAAGAAAGGCAGGCAGTCCGTGCCGAACTGCCTGCCCTTCTGCGGACGATTACTCGCCCTTGCCCTTCAAGACCTTCTTGCCGCGATAGAACCCCGTCGGGGAAATATGGTGGCGCAAATGCACCTCACCGGTCGTCGGCTCGACGGCCAGGGGCGGGTTGGTCAGGAAATCGTGGGCACGATGCATGCCACGCTTTGAAGGGGACTTCTTGTTTTGTTGAACGGCCATTTCATCACTCCAAAAAAATCAGTTTGGCTTGCCTTTGAGTCCCGCGAGGTCGGCGAACGGCAGAATCCGCTCGCCCGCCTCGGCACTCCCGGGCAAAGCACATTTCCCGTGTCGCGGCGCTACCGGCAAGGCCAGGAGAATCTCCTCCTCGACCAAGTCGGCCACCACCAGATCGCCCGCCACCGGCAGAAAATCGCGACTGTCGTCCTCCAGCTCGTCCTGCGACATCTCGACCCCCGCGGGGACCAACTCGAGGAGGCTTTCTACCTCGATCGGAAACTCGATGAGTCCCAGGCACCGCTGACATGCCAGCGGGACGACCCCGGATACCGCCAATTCCAGCAGCGGCTGACCTCTTTCTCCGCGCAGTCCCTCCAGGCGAAACCGGATGTGGCCGGAAACTTCCGCCAGCAGGTCGTGCAGCCTCCCCAGACTTGCAACCGCCAGGGTTCCCTCAAGGACCCGACCATCCCGAGCAAAGGCGAATCCGTCGATCGCGAGCTTTTGCGACATAAACGGTGAATGATATTATTTTTGCGACCGCAAGTCAAAGCGACGCGGCACTTCAACACTCTTCCGCAACCGATTGTCGCCACTCTCTTTTCATGTCCCGCACCCTCATTCTTGCCTCGACCTCGCCTTACCGCCGCGAGCTTCTCGCCCGCTTGGCTATCCCGTTCATCGTGACCGACCCTGGCACCGACGAAACCCCCACAGCGCAAGAATCCCCCGAAGACACCGCGCTCCGCCTTGCGGCGGCCAAGGCTAGAGCAGTCGCAGAAGGACACCCTGGAAGCCTCGTCATCGGCAGCGATCAGGTAGCCTTCGCGAATGGCAGACTCTACGGCAAACCCGGTGACCACGAGCGCGCCAGAGCACAATTGCGGGAGCTTGCGGGGAACACCGTCAATTTCTTCACCGCAATCTGTCTGCTCGACGCAGATTCGGGCAGAAGCCAGCTCCGGGGCGTTTCGACCCTGGTGACCTTCCGCGCCCTCGGCGATGCTGAAATTGAGCGCTACCTTCGCCTTGAGCGCCCCTACAACTGCGCAGGATCGGCCAAGTCTGAAGGCCTGGGAATCTCTCTGCTCGCCGCCCTTCAGGGAACCGACCCGACAGCCCTGATCGGTCTTCCCCTGATTGCCCTGTGCGACATGCTGCGCGCGGAAGGGATTGCGATTCCGTGACCCGCGGCACGCTCTACCTCATCCCAGTGCCTCTGGGCGCTATGGCACCCGATGCCGTCTTGCCGCTGGCGGTCCTCGAGACCCTGCGCCCGCTACGCCATTTCGTCGCCGAAAATGCCAAATCGGCCCGCGCCTTCCTCAAAGCCGCGGGGATCAACACTCCCTTGCAGGAGCTGGTGATCGCTGAACTCAACGAACACACGCGTTCCGCCGAGGTCGCAGAGTTGCTCCAGCCACTCGTCCACGGCCACGATGTCGGACTGGTCTCGGAAGCCGGCTGCCCGGCCGTTGCAGATCCCGGGGCAGCACTCGTCGCCTTGGCCCAGGCGGAAGGCATCCGGGTGCGGCCGCTGGTGGGCCCCTCGTCGCTCCTGCTGGCCCTCATGGCCTCCGGCCTAGAGGGCCAGCGCTTCGCCTTTCACGGTTACCTCACCGCGAAAGAAGCCCAATTGCTCAAGGCGTTGCGCGAGCTCGAAGGGGAATCTCGCCGGCGGCGACAAACGCAGATCTTTATTGAAACCCCTTACCGCAATCGCGGAATGTTTGACGCAATCCTGAAGGCCTGCCAGCCGGAAACGCGCGTCACGCTGGCCATAGATCTCACGCTTCCCGGGGAGACGATACTCACCCGCCGAATCTGTGACTGGCGGAAGACTCCGCCGCCCGAGGTCGAGCGCCGGCCGACGGTCTTCCTCCTCCTCGCCTAGACTCAGGCTTAGCGCAAACTGACCCCGGAAGCCCGAGTGAACAGCCCGTCCCAGAAACTGCTCATGGCACCAGCGCCAAGACGCTTCGCGACCCGCTCGGCGATATTGTCCTTGACGGTATACTCGAAGAGCTTTTCCGCCTTGACGACGTCCCTCGCCACCGATTCCACCGAGCCAAAATCGTCGGCCAGCCCAAGCTCAACGCTTTGAGCCCCGGTCCACACGAGTCCGGAGAACATTTCGGGCGTTTCCTTCAGGCGCTTACCCCGACCGGCTCTGACCACGTCGATGAATTGCTTGTGAATGTCATCCAGAAGCCCTTGGGCATGGGCCTTTTGGCCTGGATCCTGCGGTGAGAACGGATCGAGAAATCCCTTGTTGACACCCGCCGTGAGCAAGCGGCGTTCGACGCCAACCTTGTCCATGGTTCCGGTGAAACCGAAGCCTTCCATGATGACCCCGATCGACCCGACGAGACTCGCCTTATTCACGTAAATCTTGTCCGCAGCTGCGGCGACGTAATAGCCCCCGGAAGCGCAGAGGTCCTCGACCACCGCATAGAGCGGCTTGTCCGGATACTTCGCGCGCAGGCGCCGAATTTCGTCATTCACCATGCCTGCCTGGACCGGACTACCGCCCGGACTGTTGATCCGCAGCACGATTCCCGCCGCATGCTTCTCCTCGAAGGCGCTCTGCAGTGCGGCGATGAGCTTCTCCGCGCTCGCCTCGCCCCTGGGCTCGATCACCCCATTCAGATGAACGAGCGCCGTATGCCTTTCCTGATGCGCCGCGTCCTCCCCCCAGTCGACAAACGCCACCAGGACGACCAGCACATAGATGAAGCCCAGAGTCTTGAAAAATATCCCCCAGCGGCGGCGGAGCCTTTGTTCCTCAAGGGCGGCGAAGGCGAGTTTTTCGAGCGTTTTGCGCTCCCACTGCGGTTGTTCGTTTCCTGGGAGGTCAGTCATGGGGTGATTCCGCGAGCAAATAGATGGCGCCGTCCCGCTCTGCCACCCGCAGCGGTTTTAGGCCGATTCCCTGGCAACGGCCGCCCAGGCACTGCCCGGACTCGGGAGCATAGAGGGCGCCGTGGATGGAGCAGATCAAGTATAGCTTGGAATAATCGAAAAACTCTCCGGGCTGCCAGTCGAGCTCTGCAGGGACATGACCACATTCATTGACATAGGCATAAACTCGGCCGCGAAACCGGATGGCGAATGCCGGCGTCTCTCTTCCATGCCGTTCGACGACGAAGCGGCACCCGATGCCGCCATCGACGACAGCCTCTGACGGGCAGATCAGGCGTTCAGTTGAAGCCATCGGGCGAGATCGGGCACCGAATCGACGCATGCCAGCGGACCATGTTCCAGGAGATGCGAGGCCGGATGGGCGCCGTAGGTCACCGCAACTCCGTCGACGCCAGCATTCCGGGCCATGAGCAAGTCGTGGGAGGTATCGCCGATCATGACAGTCCGCCCCGCTTCAAAACCCAATTCCCCAATCAATTCCTCAAGCATCTGGGGATGCGGCTTGGAGAAGCACTCGTCGGCACAGCGAGACGCCGAAAACAAGGGAGCCAGCCCCGAATGCCGCAGAGCCCTGTCGAGCCCGGCTCGGCTTTTGCCGGTCGCTACCGCCAAATTCTTCCCGGCGCCGCGCAGCTCCGCCAGAAGTTCGCGAATTCCAGAGAAAAGCTCAAGTTCGTGGTCGGCGGATAGGTAGTGGAACCGATAGCGCTCCACCATGGCCGGATACTGCGCCTCCGCCAGATGCGGAACGGCCTGCCGGAGGGCATCGCCCAGACCGAGCCCGATGACGTGACGGGCGGTGGATGCTTCGGGCACCGGCAGATCCAGATCCCGACACGCGGCCTGGATGGCTCCCACGATCGCTCCTGCGGAATCCAGTATGGTTCCATCCCAATCGAACACGATGAGGTCGTAGCCCTTCATGGGAGGTTCAGAGCTCCCCGGCAAGAATTTGTTCAAGATCGGGAACCGCAAATTCCGCCGGTGACCGATCCGCACGGGCCAGGGCAAAAACCCCCAGCTCCGCAGGGAAAGGCGCTCTCAGGGATAAGGGAGCGCCGGTGAGCGGATGCCGTAGCGAAAGCCGCCACGCATGCAAGGCCATCCGTTTGAGTCCATCCTTGGGCAGCGATTTGTTGAGCGCAAAATCGCCGTATTTCTCGTCGCCCAGAATGGGAAAGCCCAGCTGGGCAAGATGGACCCTGATCTGATGCGTCCGCCCAGTCTTGAGTTGAGCCTCTAGCAAACTACAGTCCTTCCAGCGGGCCAAGAGACGAAATACGGTATGGGCCGGCTTGCCCTGGGCATCGACCCGGACCCTGCGTTCCCCCTCGTCGGAAAGATGCTTGTAGAGCGGAAACCTGGCATGCTGCAGCGCATTCATCCATCGCCCGCGGACCAGAACCAAGTAGCGCTTATCGGTGCTATCCCCATGCTCCCGAAACATGTCGTGGAGTGCGGTCAGGGCCAGCCGCTTCTTGCCTACCAGGAGAATCCCCGAGGTCTCGCGATCGAGCCGATGGGCGAGCTCGAGAAAACGGGCCTCGCGGCGCTGGCGACGGAGTATCTCGATGACGCCGAAGCTGACCCCGCTACCGCCGTGAACCGCCACCCCGACCGGTTTGTCGAGCGCTACCAAGGCCTCATCCTCGTAGATGACGGGCAGCTCGACCCTTGCCTTTGCCGCCTCCTCGACATCGGATTGGGTGCGTTCGGCAAGGCGCATCGGCGGGACGCGGACAACATCGCCCGACGTCAGCCGATAGGCCGCCTCGGCCCGGCAACTATTCACCCGCACTTCTCCGCTGCGCAAAATGCGGTACACGTGGCTCTTGGGAACCCCCTTGCAGCGAGTCATCAGGAAATTATCAAGACGCTGGCCCTGACTGTCTTCATCGATGACAAGGTGGGCGACGGATTTGTTAACAGCGCTTGGCATTTTGCAATATACTGATGAAGATTCGTGTCTCGGCCTGCAAGAAGAAGTGCACCGTCAGACCGTCCGCCTTGGGCGTTGCCCGAGGCTTCCCGGCAGGGACCCTCCCCTTCACCTGTGCGACCTGTACAGGCCAGGCCAACTCGGATCGACTGGTTAAGTTCGCTCACCAAAAGTAGCGATGTTAATGGATTGGCGCACACTAAGCACGCCCGAGCCGCCCGCAGCAGGATTCAGAGAGCCGCCTTGTCATAAATAGAACGCGGCAAAATCACACCAGCGAAAACCCGTAGCTATCCTCGTTGCCACTGAATACACTCATGACGCAACCCGATTACTGAACGTGTCGCTGCCTGCCAGGGCGCTCGGCTATCACGTGCTTTCGTGCGCTGGAGCCCAAAGCTGATGAAACGCATGCTCTTTAACGCGACACAGGCGGAAGAACTCCGTGTCGCCATTGTCGACGGTCAAAAACTAATCGATCTCGACATTGAATCCGCCGCCAAGGAACAACGCAAAAGCAACATTTACAAAGGGGTCATCACCCGCATTGAGCCTTCTCTCGAAGCCTGCTTCGTCGACTATGGCGCCGAAAGACACGGCTTCCTTCCCTTCAAGGAAATTTCCCGGATCTATTTCCAGCCGGGCGTGGAAGCGGGGAAAGCCAAGATCAGCGAGGCCCTGAAAGAGGGCCAGGAACTCATCGTTCAGGTTGACAAGGACGAGCGGGGAAACAAGGGCGCTGCCCTGACGACTTACGTTTCCCTTGCAGGCCGCTATCTCGTCCTGATGCCGAACAATCCGCGAGGCGGGGGGGTCTCCCGTCGCGTAGACGGCGATGAGCGCGCGGAACTGCGGGAAGTCATGGATCAGTTGCAGGTCCCTCAGGGAATGAGCCTCATCGCCCGCACCGCCGCAATCGGCCGTCAGAGCGAGGAATTGCAATGGGACCTCAATTACCTGCTTCAGTTGTGGACGGCCATCGAAGGCGCTGCCCAACAACAATCAGGCGCCTTCCTCATCTACCTTGAGGGCAGTCTGGTCATCCGGGCCATTCGCGATTATTTCCAGCCGGACATCGGCGAAATCCTCATCGACACTGACGAAGTCTTCGAGCAGGCACGGGCCTTCATGGGTACCGTTATGCCGGGCAACGTCAGTCGGGTGAAGCGTTACCGGGACGATGTCCCGCTGTTCTCCCGCTTCCAGATCGAACATCAGATCGAAACCGCCTTTGCCCGCCAGGTGAATTTGCCCTCCGGCGGCGCCATCGTCATCGATCATACCGAAGCCCTGGTCGCCGTGGATGTCAATTCCGGCCGTGCCACGAAGGGGTCGGACATCGAGGAAACGGCCCTCAAGACGAATCTTGAAGCGGCCGACGAACTTGCTCGCCAGCTTCGCCTGCGCGATTTGGGTGGCTTGATCGTCATCGACTTCATCGACATGGAGAACCAGCGCAATCAGCGCGAGGTCGAAAATCGCCTGCGCGACGCGCTTCGGTTCGACCGCGCCCGGGTCCAGATGGGCAAGATCAGCCGCTTCGGCCTCATGGAGCTCTCCCGTCAGCGGCTCCGTCCGGCCCTGGCGGAGACCAGTTACATCCCCTGTCCGCGCTGTACCGGAACCGGGCACATCCGCTCCACCGAGTCCGCTGCGCTGCACATCCTGCGCATCCTCGAGGAGGAAGCCATGAAGGACAACACGGCAGCGGTGCATGTTCAGGTTCCGGTCGATGTCGCCACCTTCCTCCTCAACGAGAAGCGGCCCGACATTCAAGCCATCGAACTGCGCCACAAGGTCACCATTCTGCTCATTCCCAACGTGCACCTGGAGACCCCGGCCCATAGCGTCGTCCGTCTACGCCACGACGACCTGAATCTGGAAGATCTCAAGGAACCGTCTTACAGGATGGTCGACCTCCCCGCGGAAGAAGGCTCGCGTCCCGGTTCCGCCGAAAGAGAAGCCGGCAAACCTCGCCAGGAAGCTGCCATCAAGGGGATTACGCCAGAACAGCCTGCCCCCCTGGTACCCGAGAAGACTCCGGAGCCGGCCGCCACGAGTGCGCCGGCTCCCGAAGGCAAATCCGAGCCCGGACTTCTGTCGCGGCTGTTCTCCTGGTTCCGTTCGACTCCCGCACCGGTCGTACCGGCCGCTCCCGCCGCTCCGTCGGCGGAACCTCCGCGCAAATCGCGCGAGGGTCGACGTGACCGCAATGAAGGACGCAACGACAACCGCCGCAATGGCCGCGGAAGCAATCGCCGAGACGAAGAGCGCACTGAGCGAAACGCACGCGACGGACGACCTGAGCGACCCGAGCGCGCTCCGCGGGAAGAATCCGCCGCTCCTGGCGCGGAGCGCCAGGAGCGGCGCCCGCGCAATGAACGCAAGGATAAACGCGAACGTCCGGCCGCTGGGCCTACCGAAAACGCCGTACCCTCCCTCGATGCACGCGATGAGCTGAATCCGGGGGCGCTTGCCGCTTCCGCTGCCGCCCAAGAAATGGCGACCAGCGACGAAGCCGGCGGTCGTCGCCGAGGACGCCGCGGAGGCCGTGGCCGTACTCGCGGAGCGAACGAAGCGGAGGGAAGTGTCCCGGTCGATGCCGCGGCAGAGACTCAAGGCGAGCTGACCCAATCAGCGTCGCCCGTTGTCGTACCGCTCGAAGAGTCCGTCACCTCCGTTGCCGTCGCGCCGGAAGCGCTCGCCCAGGAGGCTTCCAGCCCTCAGCCCGCGTCGACCGCCGAGGCCGTAGTCAGCTCGGAAGCGAAAGATTCGGTCGCCCCCGTGCCTGCCTTTGCAGTCTCAACGAGCGAAACCGATTCTCCGGTGAGCATCGCGACGTCGGCTTCGCCCTTGGAGACTGCGCCTGAACCAAAAGCGGCAGATTCGTTCCCGGCGGATGCAGTCCCCCTGGCAGGCGAGGATTCCCCGTCCGAGGAGACCCCGTCCACTCCGGACCTGCCCTTGCCTCCCGCAGTGCCAATGGCTGCTGCGCCGACGCTCCTCGAACCTGCCGAACCGATTCAACTCGACCGCATCCTGGATGGAAGCGGTCTGGAATTGGTCCAGACAGTATCGTCGGGCACGTGGGCCCCTGAATCCTCCGCGGTAAAGCTGGGGCGGCCCCGTCGACAGCGGGCTGCAGATGAGACTTCTGAGGCGGGCCCCATGGAAATGGTCGAGACTCGAAAATAAGGCCTGCATCCTAGCGGAACGGGGAGCTTCGGCTCCCCGTCGCTCGTTTATCTGCTGAAATCGCCCCAGACGAAGCTAGCGATGTCCCCAACCGGGATGTGGCGGCAAAGTCATGATTTGCCGGCAGTCAGGTTCGGCCGTAGCGCTTCTTCAATTCCTTGACCAGGCCCTGCGCAGCATCCTCGACCATGTCGAGGACAAGGTCGAATCCATGACCTAGTCCGTAATAGGGATCTGGCACCTCGTCGTCATCGAATCCTTGCGAGTAGTCCATGAACAGGCGAATGCGCTCCCGCTGTTCAGGGGAGGCCATACGCCTCAGATTGTCCAGGTTGGCCCGATCCATCGCCAGAATCAAGTCAAAGTAATCGAGATCCTGAGGCGCCACCTTGCGCGCTCGCTGTTGCGAGAGATCGTAGCCACGCACCGCCGCCGCGCGCTGAGTTCTCTGATCGGGTGATTCACCCACGTGATAGCCGTGAGTTCCCGCAGAATCGACTTCAACAACGTCACCCAACCCATTGTTTAAAATCAATTTACGCGCAACCCCCTCTGCCGTTGGCGAGCGGCAGATATTTCCCATGCAAACCATCAGGATGCGAAACGGCTTCATGGTCCTCCAGGACCGCCCCGATCGTGGGGTGCAGCCCCAAAGGCGCGCTCTTTGATCCGGAACAGTTCGTCGCGGGCCGCTGCTGCAGCCTCGAATTCGAGATTTTTGGCGTGTTCAAGCATTTGTCTTTCCAGGCGGCTGATCTCCTTGGCCAGGGTCTTCTCGTTCATTGATGCGTAGACAGCTTGCTGCTCGGCAACCTTCTGCTCGCTACGCGCAGCTTCCGCGTCATAGACGCCGTCGATGATGTCCTTGATCCGCTTCGAGACACCCCGCGGCACGATGCCGTTCGCCGCGTTGAAAGCCAACTGCTTGCTTCGCCGGCGATTGGTTTCAGCAATCGCTTTGCGCATCGATTCCGTAATCCTATCAGCGTAAAGGATTGCTGTGCCATGGATATGACGAGCAGCCCGGCCTACCGTCTGGATCAGCGAGCGCTCCGAACGCAAGAATCCCTCCTTGTCGGCATCCAGGATGGCGACCAGAGACACTTCGGGGATATCCAGACCTTCGCGCAATAGATTGATGCCGACGAGGACATCGAATTCTCCCAGGCGCAGGTCGCGGATGATTTCCACTCGCTCTACCGTGTCGATGTCCGAGTGCAGATAGCGCACTCGGACGCCGTTATCGCCGAGAAAATCCGTCAGGTCCTCGGCCATGCGTTTGGTCAGGGTGGTGACGAGTACGCGTTCGCCAACTTGGGCGCGCTCACGAATTTCCGCCAGAATGTCGTCCACCTGGGTGGAGGCCGGACGCACCATCAAATCGGGATCGACAAGTCCGGTTGGCCGCACCACCTGCTCGACGACCTGACCGGCGTGGGCGTTTTCGTAATCCGCAGGTGTTGCCGAGACAAAGATGGTTTGGCGCAGGTGCGCCTCAAATTCCTCGAAGCGTAACGGCCGATTATCGAGGGCCGACGGCAGGCGGAACCCGTAATCCACCAGATTTTCCTTGCGCGACCGGTCGCCCTTGTACATTCCCCCCACCTGACCGACGGTGACATGGGATTCGTCAATGAACATCAGGGCGTCTGCCGGCAGATAATCGATCAGCGTTGGTGGCGGATCCCCGGCGCGACGCCCGGAGAGGTGTCGGGAGTAGTTCTCGATGCCCTTGCAGAACCCTATCTGGTCGAGGAGTTCCAGATCGAAACGGGTCCGCTGCTCAATGCGTTGGGCCTCAACGAGTTTCTGCTGTTGATGGAAGAACGCCACGCGCTCGCGCAGCTCGACCTTGATCGCCTCGACAGCCCGCAACACCGTCGCTCGCGGGGTCACGTAGTGGGAGGCGGGGAAAACCGTGAAGCGCAAGGCCTTGTTCAGCAGGTGTCCGGTGAGCGGATCGAAGAACTGGAGGCCGTCGATCTCGTCGTCGAAGAGCGAAACGCGGATGGCGTGCTCGGCGTGCTCGGCCGGAAAGATGTCGATGATGTCGCCACGTACCCGGAAGCTACCCCGGTGAAAATCCACGTCGTTGCGCTCATACTGCATCTCGGTAAGCCGCTTGACGATCGCTCGCTGGTCGAGTCGATCGCCCATCCGCATGGTGAGAATCATGTTGTGATATTCGTCCCGATCACCAATACCGTAGATACAGGACACCGTCGCGACGATGACCACGTCGTCACGTTCCAGCAGGCTCTTGGTAGCCGACAGTCGCATCTGTTCGATGTGATCGTTAATCGAACTGTCCTTCTCGATGTAAAGATCCCGCGAGGGCACGTAGGCCTCGGGTTGGTAATAGTCGTAATAGGAAACGAAGTACTCCACGGCATTCTCGGGAAAGAATTCCCGGAATTCCGAATAGAGTTGCGCGGCCAGAGTCTTGTTCGGCGCCAGTACCAGAGCGGGACGCCCGGTACGGGCGATAACGTTGGCCATGGTGTAGGTCTTTCCGGAGCCGGTCACACCGAGCAGGGTCTGGAAGGACAATCCATCGCCAAGCCCTTCAATGAGTTTTGCAATGGCTTCCGGCTGATCCCCCGCCGGCAAAAAAGGCTGATGCAACCGGTAGGGGCTATTGGGAAAGGTAACGACGGGCGTGTCGGGGGTCAGTTCGCTCATGCTAGAATCGCGCGGTTTCAAGGCCTTCGGCACTGCCCTGGCCATCGGTAATTACAGCATATCATCCCATGGAGTTCCTATGACCTCGTCGATCTTTGCCGCGGTGGAGATGGCCCCGCGCGACCCCATTCTCGGCCTGAATGAAGCCTTCAACGCCGATTCCCGCAGCACCAAGGTCAATCTCGGCGTCGGCGTCTACTTTGACGACAATGGCAAGATTCCGCTGCTCGCTGCAGTCAAGGCCGCCGAGGAAGTCCGCCTCAAGGCCGCTCCGCCCCGCGGTTACCAGCCCATCGAAGGCCCCGCGGCCTACAACAACGCCGTGCAGAACCTCCTGTTCGGGAAGGATTCCGCGCTGGTCGCCAACGGCCAGATCGTCACCGCCCAAGCGCTCGGCGGCACGGGCGCCCTCAAGATCGGCGCCGATTATCTGAAGCGTCTGAATCCGGAAGCAAAGGTCTACATCAGCGACCCCTCTTGGGAAAACCACCGCGCGCTATTCGAATCCGCCGGATTCGTAGTCGAGAACTACCCCTACTACGATGCAGCCACCCGCGGCGTGGATTTCGACGGTATGAAGACCTGCCTCAAGGGCCTTCCCGCCGGTTCCATCATCGTGTTGCACGCTTGCTGCCACAATCCCACCGGGGCTGATCTGTCCGATACGCAATGGGCAGAAGTGGTCGGGCTGTGCAAGGAACGCGCACTGGTTCCGTTCCTGGATATGGCTTACCAGGGCTTCGCCGAGGGCATCGATGCCGACGCCGTAGCGGTTCGCGCCTTTTCGGCCTCGGGCCTGCAATTCTTCGCCTCCAGTTCATTCTCCAAGAATTTCTCCCTGTACGGAGAGCGGGTCGGCGCCCTCTCCATCGTGACTGCGAGCAAGGATGAGGCTGCCCGCGTGATGTCCCAATTGAAGCGCGTCATCCGCACCAACTATTCCAATCCGCCCACCCATGGCGGTGCTCTGGTGGCGGCGGTCCTCGCCTCCGGAGAATTGCGGCAGACGTGGGAAACCGAGCTGGCAGGAATGCGCGACCGTATTCGCGCGATGCGCACCGGCCTCGTGGAAGCCATCAAGGCCCAGGGAGTTCCCCAAGATTTTTCGTTCGTGGTCAAGCAGCGGGGCATGTTCTCGTACACCGGATTGACCGCTGCCCAAGTGGAGCGCATGAAGGAAGAGTTCGGGATTTATGCCGTATCCACCGGCCGTATCTGTCTGGCCGCGCTGAACACCAAGAATATCGATTACGTCGCCGGCGCCATCGCTACGGTCATCAAGGGTTGAGCACTTGGCAGTGCCCACGAGCTGCTGAACGTAGCAATTGAACGGGCGGGGCTCCAGCCCCCCCGTTCAACGTCCTGCGGACGCGACCAGATCCGGCAGTTCTCCTGAAATGCGGACCGGCATGCGAACGGCCGACACCGAGCTCTGGATCACGACGTTGGCCGTTGCTTCGACTCGGCCTCCTGCTCGGGCAGTGAATTGCCCCTCGGCCGTCAGCAGTCCCGCAGAGAGCTTCAGGTCGCTACTGCTCGCCTCCGTCGGGGTGAAACGGAGATAGCCCCGCAATTTTTCGAATTTGGTCTGACCACCGCGCGTGGTACGTCCTGATCCCCTGCGAGCTGCCTCGCCGAGATCGACGCCGTGGAGGGATCCGCGGGTTATTTCCAAATCCATGGAACCCTCCAGGGTTGCCCGCAATCCTGCCCAATCCGCGGCGGCGCCCCGCAGCTTGACGCTTCCACTCAAATCCCCCTCGATCTTCAGGGGCGGCACGATCACTTCGCCGAAGCGTCCTGCACTCAGTCTGGTTAGGGCTGCGTCGCCAGCCACCGCCAACCCGTTAGTCCAATCGACCAGCAACGTGCCTTTCAGGACGCCGCCCAGAAAGTTGGTATCGATGTCCTGCAAGACCAGCTTGCCCTTTTGCAGTACGCCATGGGCCTGCAGTGACTCGAAGACGTACGGGCCATCGGCGATCGGTTTCCAGCCGAACCCCTCGACGCTCACGGTCAGTCCCATGGCCGATGGCAGCGCTTCGATTCGCAAACTCCTATCCTCGGTACGCAACGAGAGCTTTTCGAGTCCTCCGCCGTTCTTGAAGAAAATCTCTCCCCCCAAGGTCTCAAGTCCCGTGCCACCGGCAGCGAGCTGGGCATCACGGACGATCATTTGCGAAATGATCAGACCTGATGGAGATCCCGACGGCGCGGCGGCCAGGCTGCTCAGTTGATCGGCCGAAAACCGCAAGCCTATCGCCTCGACTCCGGAAAGCACCTTCTGTCCACCACCGAACAGCGCAAAGGGGGAAGCGAGACGAATTTCCGCGATCTTCGAGTCGCCATGGGTGCCGACGGTCACGCCCCGAATCGCCAGGCCTGGTCTGGGCAGCGCCACAAATCCGATGTCCTCGACCTTCACCGGGGCAACCAAGGCTCGCGCAAGGGCAGCCTCTACATCCAGGCGATAATTGTTGTACGGGAAAAGAAAGAGTGTGAGCACGCCAAGGACAAGGGCGCCGAGGAGGCCCCAGACAAGCTTGATCGCTTTGAACTCCCGAGGTGGTGCGTGCACCTCCTCGCTCTCACCCAGAGTCAGTGCACCGGAGAGTTTTGCGATCAGGCTTCGTTCCTCTTCCTCCTCGGCGTTCTCTGCCGGAACCGCCGGTCGCCCGAAAGTCGAAAAGACGCTCGGAATGGAGCCGGAGTCGCTGGCCCGCGGATCAGCCTGCTGGGCACCTGTCGATACTCCATCTCGCGGTCCGAAGGTCGAAAATTGAGAAGCAGGCGCCATCGCCGCTCGCTCGGCAATCTTGCGCTTGGCCTCTTCCCAGACCGAAGCAGCCTCGAGAACCGGGGCAATGAAGCCTCCTTCCTCGAGTTCCCGCAGCGATTGCTCAACCATCTTCGGGTTGCCGATCTTGGTGGCGAGCTCCCCAACGGTCAGTTTCCCGTCCACCTGCACTAAGACCATGCGCAGGTTGCGCTGAACGACCCGGGTACTCTGGCGCACCGCTTCGTCACCGCTAGGAGTCTTGGCGTATATCAGATTCTGATCCATCGTTCCCTTTGTTTTGTCCTGACTTGTTCTCGCAATTGCTTGACTGGAGCGGACTCAGCGACTATTATGCGCGCCTCTATTCCCCGATAGCTCAGTCGGTAGAGCGCCGGACTGTTAATCCGTAGGTCCCTGGTTCGAGCCCAGGTCGGGGAGCCAATTAAAGTCAAGCACTTAGCCCGTGAACTTCACGGGCTTTTTGCTTTTTCGGCGATTATAAACGCAATTTGCGGCGCCACTGAGCAAGTTTCGCGGCGAAATCAGTCCATTCTGTATCAGTACGGCGACAATTCGTCTCTCGCCCCGCAAACCCCAGCGTATCTGGGGCAAATCCCCCGGCACTGGGTCTTATGCCCCAGGGGCAGGGAAGCGTTCTTCCCCGCCAGGGCGGCTTTGCGCTCTAGTAGGCGCGCCCAAGCGGCACGACTTGCTGGCATTTGCCTTGCTTGGTTGCGTTGACGGGTGCGGAAATCGTTGCTTAATTCACAGGAGTAAGCTCGCCTTTCAGCGCACGGCTCGCAGACAGCAATACAATTTCGCATCCTGTGTCGAAATGGAGCGGCAGGCATCGGTTAGCGGCATGGATGCTTGCGCCACTCAAGTACGTCAACCTGGAACTGAATCATGATCACCATCACCAACAATACGCTCGGTCCCGATTGGGAATCGTTCGTCGACCACATCGACGGCTACTCGATTATTGAAACCACGGCCTCGACGATCAGCCTGCTTCTGGTCAGCAGCGAAGATGATCCTCCGACCCCGCAGGGAGGACGTTTGATCCTCCAGGGGGTATTCAGCGGAGATCCCCCGGTAGGTATCGTGACGGGATTGGACGCTTACCTAGCCGGTGAAACGCTCCCTGCTTTTTCCGTCACGGGCCTAGACCTGACTTACGAAGCCTTCGTCGGGCTGATCACTCTCGGCGATCTTGAGGACTACCTTGCCGGGCGAGAAGAGGATCTTGGCGGAGACGATCGAGGTGCCCACGACGAATTCGGCGACGACCGCCGCGGGGACACTCATCGGGACGGTGATGGAAATGACGAATTCCATGGACGAGGCGGGAACGACAACCTGTCCGGTGGCGGCGGCAACGACGATCTATTCGGCGACGACGGCAATGATCATTTGCGGGGTGATTCTGGCGAGGATCGTCTCTTCGGTGGAAGCGGCCGCGACCGCCTGGCAGGGGGTGCCGATGACGACATCCTTTCGGGCGGCGATGACAATGACAACCTGTCGGGTGACGACGGCGACGACACTCTCGCAGGAGGTAGCGGCAACGATATGATCTTTGGCGGCAAGGGGAACGATATCGCTGCCGGAGGCGATGGAAAGGACGCGCTATCTGGCGGAACCGGGGACGATCTGCTGCTGGGCGGAAGCGGTAACGACCGAATTGGTGGCGACTCGGGAGCCGACCAACTCTTTGGCGAAGATGGCGACGATTCTCTTTCCGGCGGCACCGAGAACGATCTCTTGATCGGGGGTAGCGGCAAGGACCTCCTGAAAGGCGGCGCAGGCGATGACAACCTGGACGGCGGCGCCGATGACGATACCCTTCAGGGGGAAAGCGGAAACGATAGCCTGTCGGGTGGCGATGGCGATGATCGCCTGAAGGGCGATGCCGGCGATGACGACCTCACCGGGGGAATTGGAAACGACGACCTCGCGGGTGGCGGTGGAAATGACGACCTCGCCGGCGGCGAGGGGAACGACACCCTCAAAGGCGACGGTGGCGACGATACGCTGGCGGGTGACGCCGGCAACGACCTCCTTCGCGGCGGCGGTGGAAATGACGTTTTGCTCGGCGGAGCCGATGACGACACGCTGCTCGGCGAAGGCGGGAATGATGCTCTATCCGGAGGCGACGGCAACGACACGCTCAGAGGAGATGGTGGCGACGATAGTCTGGCCGGCGATGCAGGCAATGATCTCCTCCGTGGTGGCGGAGGAAGCGACAACCTGTCGGGTGGCGCCGACGACGATACCCTGCTCGGCGAGGGCGGAAACGATTCCCTCGCAGGTGGCGACGGCAACGACTCCCTCCAGGGGGGCGGTGGCGCAGATAGCCTGGCTGGAGACGCCGGCAACGATCTCCTTCGCGGTGGCGGCGGGAGTGACACTCTGCTTGGCGGCACCGAAGACGACA
The DNA here is from genome assembly GCA_035345935.1 of Rhodocyclaceae bacterium. GTDB lineage: Bacteria > Pseudomonadota > Gammaproteobacteria > Burkholderiales > Rhodocyclaceae > SSSZ01. Next base: position 34,618 of record DAORDK010000004.1, read on the forward strand.
CCTTGCTCGGCGAGGGTGGAAACGATTCCCTTGCGGGCGGCGAAGGGAACGATATTCTGAAGGGCGGCGGCGGAAATGACGTCTTGCGGGGCGGAGCTGGAGACGACCAATTGTGGGGCGACGGGGATGCCGAGAGGGGAGGAGCCGATAGCTTCGTGTTCGACAGCCTTACCGGCCGAGACGACATCTATGGTTTCCAGACTCGGATCGACGACATCGTGCTCGATTCCACAGTATTTACTGCCGGCAGTACCGCAGTCAGTTACACCCTGGATACCGACGGCAAGACCGGTCATCTCTACTACGACGCAGACGGCGTCGGCGGCGCCGATGCGACGGAGATTGCAACCCTGCACGGTGGCCGCTTCTCACTCGCGGACGACGTATCCTTCGTCTGAATCGGGCGGTAGTCCAAGTTTTCCCCTCCGGGACTCCCGGAGAAACCCGAGCAAGAAAAAAGCCCCGCGGGATCCGCGGGGCTTTTTTTGACGGGTATATTGCGACGATTTATTCGGCCACGACAGCGACCGTGATATTCGCGACGACGTCGGTATGGAGGGCGACATCCACCGGAAACTCGCCTATGGCCTTGAAGGGCCCCTCGGGCAGACGAATGGCGGCCCGATCGACGTCGAAGCCGGCAGCCTTGAGGCCGTCGGCAATATCCACGTTACCGACAGAGCCAAAGAGGCGACCATCCATACCGGCTTTTCTGGCCACGGCAACGGTCACGCCATTGAGCTTTTCGGCGATACCCTGGGCGGCTGCCAGCTTCTCCGCCGCAACCCGTTCCAGTTCGACACGACGTGCCTCAAATTCGGCCAGGGCGGCAGGTGTCGCACGTTTGGCCATGCGACGGGGAATCAGGAAGTTGCGGGCGTAGCCATCCTTGACCTTGACCACGTCACCCAGGTTTCCGAGATTGACAACCTTTTCGAGCAGAATGATTTGCATGTTTCTTCTCTCCGCGAATTACAGGTGGTTGTCGGTATAGGGCAGGAGGGCCAGAAAACGCGCGCGCTTGATCGCGGTGCCCAGCTGGCGCTGATAACCGGCCTTGGTGCCGGTCAGGCGAGCCGGCATGATCTTGGCGTTTTCCTGGATGTACTCCTTGAGTACGTCCACATCCTTGTAATCGATCTCAACAACCTTCTCTGCCGTGAAACGGCAGAATTTGCGGCGCTTGAACAACCCGCTGCCGCGCTTCTTTTTCTTGTCGTCATCCTTCTTCTTGAAGAATCGTGCCATTTTCTTTTCCTTCCAAAAATTCGATCGTAGTCACATGGAGCACGGGGGTTTTGCCGTGGCGATTCTTGGCAGCCAGGAAACCCGTCAACCGAAACACCCCGCCAAGGGGCGCGGCCTGTAGCCAGCGGGCCGATTCGCCCAAAGCCACGACGGTCATTTCACAAGTCACCTGCCGCATCGCGCCCGCTTCTTCCTGCTGCGACGCGTGCTCAAGCACGCCTTCGCTCACCGGAACTCCGGCGGGGGTATAGCGGAGCGCCTTACGCTCGCGCAACCTGCCGGAGATTTCGACGCGATTCAGCCTACCATCCCGTGCCTGAACCTCAGGCTGCTGCCGTTTCCGCCGGGGCGACTTCGCCGCCGCCAAGCAGGGACTTGGATTTCTCCTCCTTCATCATCGGGGAGGGAGAAGTCACGGCGGCCTTCATCTTGACGATGAGATGACGTAGCACGGCGTCATTGAACTTGAACGAGTGCTCGAGTTCGCCCAGGGTTTCTCCGTCGCACTCGATGTTCATCAATACGTAATGGGCCTTGTGGATTTTCTGGATCGGGTAGGCCAACTGGCGACGCCCCCAGTCTTCCAGGCGATGAATGGCACCGCCACGACTTGTGACGATGGCGCGATAGCGCTCGACCATCCCGGGCACCTGCTCGCTCTGGTCCGGGTGGACGATAAAGACGATTTCATAATGGCGCATGCAGACTCCTTCTGGTTAAAGCCCCCCGCCATGCGTTTGCGGTGGAGCAAGGTGGAAAAACAGGAGATTCTACTCATAACTCGCCTCATGAATCAAGGGAATCTCGTCGTCGAGTCCTTCCCGGTCTTTCCATATTCCATTGCTGGGTTCGCTCTCGGTCTTGACCACCCGGGCTGCGGCCAGGACAATCCGTCGCTTCGGCGATCGCGAAATCAGAGCCGACTCTTCTGACCTTGCCGTCCTGGAATATCTGTGCCTTCGCAACTCGGGCCCAACCCATTTCGACCACGCCTGCTCCTGGCCTTCACACTAGCCGCCATCGTGCTGCTTGTCGGAGTCATTGGCTACGAAGTATTTGATCGTCATCAGCGGGCAATTCGCCATGGCGAGGAGCGGGTCAGCCTCAACAACAGAGTTTTCAGCGCCTATGTCCAGAGCGCCCTGGACAAATACTTTCTAATTGCACGCTACCTTGCCGACGAACAGAAGTCGGGCAACCCCCACGATAACCGGGAGTTGCGCCGCCTCGCCGCGCTGGACGGCGCGATCATGGACATTCTGCTTCTCGGGCCAGCGGGAGACATTCTTCAGTGGTCCGGCCAGGGTCAACCGCCAAACGTGGCTGACCGCGAGTATTACACCGCGGTCTCCAAGCCCGGGGCTCCCCAAATACATATCAGCCATCCTGCGCTATCGAGGGTGCATCAAGGTCGCTGGTTCATGGGACTGACCCAGGCGGCACGAGACGAATCCGGCAACCTAGTGGGTGCCGCCGTCGTGCTTCTCGATCTCAACACCCTCGCCGATGAAATCCGCAGCACGCTACGCCACGAGGGACAAGCCGTTGCCCTGATCCTCCTCGACGGAACGAATATCGTCCGGCTTCCCGGAGAAGGGCATTTCGGCGAAATGATCCCCCGCATCGCCGAACTGCTCGGCCAGGTTCCGGAAGAAGCGAGCATCCGCACCGTTTCCCCTTTCGATGGCACGCCCCGCTTCGTCAATACCCTCAGGCTGGAAAAATACCCGGTAATCGCTTCTTCCTCCCTGGCCGAATCCGAGATTTTCGCGGATTGGCAAGCCTCTCTGGGCCCATCGTTGGCATTGGCCCTGCTGTTTTCGCTCATGCTGGGCTTTGGCGGCTATATTGTTTGGCGACTGGCGGCGGCAAGCCAAAGTCAGATGTCGCGACTCCGGGAACTCAGTCTCGAGCTCCGCACCCTGGCGACCACCGATCCCCTCACCCGCATCGCCAATCGCCGGCACTTCGACGAATTGGCGCGGGTCGAGATTGAACGCGCCCGGCGTCACGGTACGCCGCTATCCCTGGCCATCATCGATGTCGACCACTTCAAGCACATCAACGATGCCCACGGCCATCCCGCTGGCGACTCGGTCCTGACCGGAATGGTCGCACTGATCGGCAATTCATTGCGAGACACCGATATCCTGGCCAGAATGGGCGGAGAAGAATTTGCCCTCGCCCTTCCCCATACGGCTTTGGAAGGCGCCCAGGAATTTTCCGAACGGATACGCCTGCTGGTCGAAACAACGCCTCTTGACCTTCCCGGAATGGCGCCCCTGCGCATCACCATTTCCATCGGCGTTGCGGAATGGCAACGGGAAGAAGAGGACTTCGATGCCGTCATGCGCCGCGCCGACCGTGCGCTCTATGAAGCGAAGACCTCCGGCCGCAACCGAGTCCAGATCAGAAACTCTCCTCCGGCATAGCCAGGGTTCCGGTGGCCCCGCTGACAATCGCGTTCGCTAGGCCCGGCGCCTGCGTCAGAAAATGATCGGAATAGAAACGGGCGGTGGCCAGCTTGGCCATCCAAAAAGCCGACTTGTCTCCCGCAATCCGGCGCGCGCTGGCTATCGTCGCGGCTCGCGCCATCTGCCAACCCCCCGCCGTCGTTCCCAGCAGCATCAAGAACGGCACCGCTCCCGCCAAGGCGGACGCGACATCGTCCGACCAGCGGGCCAACAACCAAGCTCCCGCGGATTCCAGCCCGTCGATGGCGGTCTCGAGCCGCCTGCCGAGCGCATCGTCATCGCCCGCCCCGCCCGCTGCCTTCGCATCCTGGCGCATCCGGGCAATCAGGGCAGCCAGTGCGGCACCGCCATCCCTGACCAACTTGCGACCCACCAGATCGTTCGCCTGAATCGCGGTCGTCCCCTCGTAGATGGCCGTAATCCTCGAATCCCTGAGATGTTGGGCGGCCCCCGTCTCTTCGATGTAGCCCGTCCCGCCATGGATCTGGATTCCAAGTGAAGCGATGTCGATGGCGTTTTCGGTGCACCACCCCTTGACGACCGGGACCAACAATTCGGCGAAGGCGCCGGCAGCAGCGCGAGTTCCCGCATCGGGGTGCGCCGCCGCCTCGTCCTGTGCTGCCGCCACCACGTAAGCAAGAGCCCGCATAGCCTCGATGCGCGAACGCATCGACATGAGCATGCGTCGCACATCGGGATGACGCAAAATGGGGACTTTGGCGCCATCCCGGCGACCCGCCTCGGTACCCTGAACTCGCTCGCGGGCGTAGGCGGCAGCCCTTTGGTAGGACCGCTCGGCATCTCCCAGTCCCTCGAGGCCCACGTTGAAACGGGCGGCATTCATCATGATGAACATGATTTCCAGGCCGCGATTTTCCTCGCCGACCAGACTGCCCAGGGCGCCCTCGCGGTCGCCGAATGCCAAGACTGCCGTAGGACTGCCATGGATCCCCAACTTGTGCTCAAGCGAGACACACTGCACGTCGTTGCGGGCGCCAGGTCGCCCCGTCGCATCCGGGAGAAACTTGGGGACCAAAAAAAGCGAGATGCCCCTGACCCCCTCCGGTGCTCCTGCAATTCGAGCGAGAACCAGATGGACAATGTTCTCGGCGAGGTCGTGGTCGCCGTAGGTAATGAAGATTTTTTGCCCGTACAAGCGGTAAGCACCATTCGCCGTGGGTTCGGCCCGGCATCGAATGGCCGCCAAGTCGGATCCGGCGCCCGGTTCGGTGAGGTTCATGGTCCCCGTCCACTCCCCTGCTACGAGAGCGGGGAGGTATAGCGCCTTCTGGCTCTCGGTTCCAGCCAGAACAAGCGCTTCAATGGCACCTTGCGTCAGCATGGGGCATAGGGAGAAGGCATGGTTGGCCCCCTTCCACATTTCGCTTACCGCAGCCGCAACCAGCCTCGGCAATCCTTGCCCCCCATAGGCTGGATCGCTGGCCAGTCCATTCCAACCGCCGTCGACGAAGCGGCGGTAGGCTTCTCGGAAACCCGGTGCAGTAACCACCCGCCCACCATCCAGTCGACTGCCGTGGAGATCGCCGACCCGGTTCAGGGGCGACAAAATCTCTCCGGCAAAACGGGCCGCCTCGTCGAGTATGGCATCCACCACGTCAGATCCGGCCTCGGCATAGCCCGGAAGGCTCGCAATGTTCTCGAGCGCGGCGAGATCTCGCAGCGCGAATCGCATGTCTTCCAGAGGAGCCCGATATTCGCTCATGATGTCGTCTCCTGTACGTAATAGGGAAAGGAACGGCGGGTTCTGCGGCTCAGCCGCCGCCGAAAGCGAGCCTGCTCCGGTGACTTTCCAAGACTTGGCCTTGGGCCTTCAATGGGTAGAGCAGGAGCCAGGACGAACCCGTCATGATTCGCCTGCCTCGCGATCCATCTGGGCCAGGGTTTCCCGCAGTTCAGCGAGGAAGAGTATCTCTTGGACCACCGCAAGGCTGAATCCGCTGCGTTTTCCCCCACGATTGTCTCGCAGGAGCCTTTGGAGATACTCGCCACAATCCGGTTTTGTCCACGACAATTCCAGCGCTTCCCGGATGTGGGGAAGCTCCTCCAGGCTCTCCGCGCGGTGATTTTGGGCAGTGTCCGCCCCTTCGCCGGCATCCGCGAAATCTATCCCCTCGACGGCAAGCCTGGACTGGTCCCCCAGCCAGGGGATGACCTCGACGTTGAAATGCTGGTTCAAGCTCGTGGCAATGCGCTCGAAATCCTCGCGCATATTGGCCATGCGATACACTTCCAACAACCTTATCCAAGGTTGCAGCGCCTCTTTCGGACTCTGGTCGATGTACTCTTGCAGGGCTTGGGCAGCCCCCTTCACCCGACCGAAGGAGAGCATTATCTCGGCAAGTTCCATGACCGGATTGACTTCAAAGTGCTCGTCGACCGTAGCCGCAGAAACCGAAAATGCCGAATCGAGGTTGTTTCGAGGCGCAGGCTGAACCTGCGCAGGCGGTGCAAGGGCCTCGCCCTCGGAATCGAGGGGCAGGTCGACCGGGATCGAAGTCCCTAATACCTCGGGCTCGACAGCGAAATCGACACCGCCGAGATCGTCGCTTTCCCCCTCTCGCTGTGGATCTACGAGAGGTTCGGGCACCGTCAGGACGTCCGAACTTTCTGCGCGGCGACGGGTAACGTGTCGCCAACCCAGCCAGGCCGCCACCCCGGCGAAGACGCCCATGAGCAAGCCGTAGAAGCTCCACTCGCTGAGCCCCCCCGTATCCCGCGCAGCCGGGTCCATCGCTTCCCGCGGCGGGGCAGGGATTGCAGGAACGGACGAGATCGCCGCCGGTGCCGCAGGAGAGGACTTTTGCTCCTCGATCCGCTGAGTCACATTGTTGGCCCGGGACTGCAATTCCCCCAGACTGTTCTCCAGCGTCCGCAACTTTTCGGCCGCCGCCAGCTGCGAAGTGGCCTGCTCATACAGGGCCGTGAGGGTACGAAATTCAAGACGCAGGAGTTCGCGCTGGGCCTCGCGCGCAGGCGTCTCCTCAAAACTGACCCCCAGTTCCGTAGCCATGCGCAGGCTCGGCTCGAAGGCGCCATCGTCGCCGACGAGGACCAATCGGTCCTTGAATGGAGTTCTTTTGGCCGGCGAGAGTTTTCTTGCCGGAATCAGTCTTTCCGGAGCGGGTTCGCGAACACGCGCCGGCCGCGCGGGCAGCGGTCGCGGCGTATCCCGAGCGGATGACTGGGGAAGCGACGCTTCGGAAACGGCCTCCGGCAGCGCAACCGCCGACCGGTCCGGCTCCCCCAAAGAAGGAAGCAGGAGATATTCCCTGCGCAGGTCGTGACCGCATCCCACCACGACCCCGATCCGCAAGGCAGGATCTCGAAGCGGCCGCCACGAACGGATTTCAAGAACGGGTTGCGTCCCTTTGTGGAGCACGAGGTCTGCCTGCCTCAACCAAGGCAGCGAATCGTCCTCTCCAGGCTTGAGCCGAAAGCAACCCACTTCGGGGATTTCCGTTGCGGCAGCCCGCAATGCGATAGTCGCCACCAGGGGTTCCCCGAGCACCGATTGGGTCCGAATCTCTCCAAGCCCCAGGGCAAGAGCGCCGCTCATCCAGAACCCGAGCGGAATGATGCAGAGTCGAGGGAGCGCGCGGACGGGCAAAATCACCGATAGGAGGGAGAATGAGGGGTTCTGGCCTATTTTCCGGCAAGATACCGTGAATCGTCGAAAGTCGCCACCCAGCCAGGAAAATAGACCACCAGCAGGGTCATCGCCATGCCGGAAAGCCAGGCTTCCGAAAATCCCAGAAGGAGAAAATAGGGCAGATATTCCTCCAGTAGATAGGCAGCGGGATACGCTCCTGCCAATACCATCAGACTACTGGCAGCAGCACCCACCCCGATGACGGTCGCTGCCGAGCCGAAAAATCCATTGACGAAGATGTAGATGAAGAAATGACGTGGCAGGAAGCGATCGACAATGCGGTAGATCCGGTCTGACAGGAAGACGCCCCAACCCGCCAGCAGGAGAGCATTGAGGGCGAAGCTCGCCGCCCCTCCCCCCTCGTTCACCATCACTGCGGCGAGTACGAGATTCAATGCAATAAAGGCCAGTTGTGGGCCGAAGCTGAGGGTCATCGCCGTGGCACCCAAGAGATGCAGGGTCAGCCCCGGTTTGACGCCTGCCTTCAGACTCCACATCAGCGTGAGCCCGACGATGAGGCCGAGCCATAGATTGAAGCGGGAGGAATCCTTGAATACCGACCAGGGCGCCCGCCAGACTGCGCGTGCGAAAAGCGGACTCCAAAGCACCCACGCGGCCCAGTACCAGCCTTCGGCAAGCAAGGAGTCGGGCAGGTTCACGCGCGGTCCGTCAGCCCAGAGCCTCCAGGAGTTGGGGCAAGGCCTCGAACAGATCAGCGACCAGACCGTAGTCGGCCACCTGGAAGATGGGGGCGTCGCCGTCCTTGTTGATGGCCACGATGACCTTCGAATCCTTCATGCCTGCCAGGTGCTGGATGGCTCCCGAGATGCCGATGGCCAAGTAGAGATCGGGGGCGACAATGCGGCCCGTCTGGCCCACCTGGTAATCGTTGGAAACGAACCCCGCATCGACGGCGGCCCGGGATGCGCCGAGCGCCGCATTGAGGCGATCGGCAAGGGGTTCGAGTAGACGCCGGTAGTTCTCGCCGCTGCCCAGTCCACGACCACCGGACACCACAACTCGGGCTGCGCCCAGATCGGGGCGCGCCGAGGGCGCCAGTTCGCGGCCCACGACCTTGCTGTACCCTAGATCGGCGCCCGCGGGAATGGCCTCGACCACGGCCGCTCCGCCGGGGCCTGCCGAATCGAAGGCCGTACTGCGCACGCTGAGCACCTTGACCGCATCGGCACTGCGTACGGTGGCCAATGCATTGCCGGCATAAATCGGACGGATGAAGGTATCCGGTGCCTCGATCGACACCACATCGGAAATCTGAGCCACGTCGAGAAGCGCCGCCACCCGGGGCAAGAGGTTCTTGCCGAACGTGGATGCCGGAGCCAGTACGTGTCCGTAGCCGGACGATCGGGCTGCCGCCAGGGTGGCCACATTTTCCGCAGTCTGGTCGGCATAGTGGGGCGCGTCCGCCACGAGGACGCGAGTGACGCCCGCCAGCAGGGCGGCTTCCTGGGCGGCTCCCGCACATCCGCTCCCGGCGACGAGGACATGGATTTCTCCACCGATACGGGTGGCGGCGGTCACGGTATTGCGGGTTGCAGGCTTGAGAGCCTGGTGGTCGTGTTCGGCGATGACGAGAATGCTCATGGTCAGATCACCTTGGCTTCGTCGCGCAATTTGCGCACCAACTCGGCCACGTCGGCCACGCGGATTCCGGCACTGCGCCGGGGCGGCTCGGAAACTCGCAAGACGCTGAGACGCGGCGCGATGTCAACGCCGAGATCGGCCGGGAGCAACACGTCCAGGGGCTTCTTTTTGGCTTTCATGATGTTAGGCAGAGTGGCATAGCGCGGTTCGTTGAGACGCAGATCGGTGGTCACCACCGCAGGCAGGCCGATATCCAGAGTTTCCAGGCCCCCATCCACTTCGCGGGTGACCTGGGCCCGACCGCCTGCAACCACCAGCTTCGACGCAAAGGTCGCCTGGGGCCAGCCGGCCAGGGCGGCCAGCATCTGCCCGGTCTGATTGGCATCGTCGTCGATGGCCTGCTTGCCGCAGATGACCAGGCCGGGTGCCTCGCGGTCGCAAACCGCCTTCAGGAGCTTTGCCACCGCCAGGGGCTGCAAATCGGCGCTGCCCGCTTCGCCGCAATCCACCAGGATCGCCCGGTCGGCGCCTAGGGCCATGGCCGACCGCAGAGTCTCCTGGGCGGAGGCGGTGCCGCACGATACCGCCACCACTTCGCCGGCGACGCCCGCTTCCTTGAGCCGCACGGCCTCTTCGACGGCGATTTCGTCGAAGGGATTCATGCTCATCTTGACGTTGGCGAGGTCGACCCCGCTGCCATCGGTCTTGACCCGAACTTTAACGTTGTAATCGACCACACGTTTGATCGCTACCAGGATTTTCAAAACCTGCTCCTTGCCGGCAAAAGCTCTATTGTGCCTTGATTCGACAGGTTTCGGGCCGCTGCCCCCTGCGCCCTCCTCTATTGCACGGGCACATGCGGGGAAGCGGCCGCTGCCGGAACGACCATCATGCGCCGACTACTGCATGCGGCGCCGAGCGCCGCGACGGGCGAGGCCCTTGTCTAGCGCTGTAATCGCCGTCCTGTTCGAAGTCCTGGCCAGGAGATCATCGCCCAGTGGGTCGAACGAGAACCGGGATCTCCTTGTAAGCCGGAGTCGCCGTGTGGGCCGCGGCGAGGGACAGAGCCATGAGCGGCGTCGCCTCCGGAAAATAGGCGGCGACGCAACCGGGCGGGATGTCGTAGGCCACCGCCCGAAAACCTGTAACGCGGCGCTCGACACCGTCTTCGGCCAGTCCTTCGATATCGACCCGATCGCCGTCTCGCAGGCCCCGCCGGGCGAGATCGTCGGGGTGGATGAACAGTACCCGCCGCCCACCGAAAATACCCCGGTAGCGATCGTCCTGGCCATAAACCGTGGTATTGAACTGATCGTGGGAGCGCACGGTCATCAGGGCCAGCACGTCGGGGCCTTCCCGCCCGCGGGCCCGGTGTACTGGGCCTTCGGCAATGGGATGAACGCGAAACTCTGCCTTGCCGCTGCCCGTGTTCCACTGCCGGCGCGCTGCCGCATTGGGCAGCCAAAAGCCTCCCGGCCGGCCGAGCTTGGCCTCGTAATCGTCAAAACCCTCGAAAACCCCCTCCAGGCAGGCTTCGATCCGCGACCGGATGTGACGGTAATCGGCCGCCATTTCGTGCCAGGGCGCCGCGTGCGGCAATAGCGCCTCGCCCAGGGTGCAGACGAGGGCAGGCTCTCCTCTCATCGCCGGCGAGACAGGCTCCTGTATGCCTCGGCTGGCGTGGGTCATACTCATGCTGTCCTCAACCGTGACGACCTCGTCGCGATCCCGGTCGGTGCGGCCCAGCGCGGGCAGGAGGAGCCCCAAACGGCCGGGGTGGAGATGGGTGCGGTTGAGCTTGGTTGCCACCGAGAGGGTCAGATCGCACTCTTCCAGGGCTTGCCTTACCCGCGGTCCGTCGGGGATAGCCACCCCGAAATTCCCTCCCAGCGCGAGAAATCCACGGATTTCCCCGGCCAGCAATCCCCGCGCCACGCCAACGGCGTCACGCCCCGATTTCCGCTGCACCGGCACGCCGAAGACCGCTTCCAGTCGATCGAGGAAATGCGGCGGCACCTTGCCGGTCGCCCCCATCGTCCGATTGCCCTGTACGTTGGAATGGCCGCGAACCGGAACCGCCCCCGCCCCCGGCCGGCCGAGATTGCCCTTGAAAAGCAGGAAATTGACGATGGTCTGGACGGTGGCCACGGCCTGCTCGTGGTGGGTGATGCCCATGCACCAAGTGCATAGCGTGGCACCTGAGGCGGCATAGAGGTCGGCAATTTCTTCGAGGTCGGCGCGAAGCAAGCCGCTCTCGCCCAGGATCACATCCCAGGACTCCCGCACAAGATCTTCCTGCAGGGCAGGAAAGCCGACCGTGTGGGTGGCGATGAAGTCCCGGTCTATCCCTGCATCGCCCCGCTCCAGCAGGCACTTCATCACCCCCTTGAGGGCTGCCAGATCGCCGCCGATCCTGACCCGATACACCTTGCGGGCCACCCGGGACCCGCTTCCGGTGAGCATGCCCGCCACTTCCTTGGGATCGGAGAAGTTGCGGAACCCCAATTCGTCGAGGGGGTTCAGGGCAATCACCGTGGCGCCCCGCCGCTCGGCCCGGTGCAAAGCCCCCATCATGCGGGGATGATTGCTGGCCGGATTCTGGCCGATCACCACGATCAGATCGGCGTGATCGAAGTCCTCCAGGGTACAGGTCCCCTTGCCGACTCCGATCATGTCCTTCATGGCGTAGCCGGAGGGCTCGTGGCAGAGATTGGAACTGTCCGGCAGATGGGCGCTTCCGTAAGCCCGGGCCATGAATTGCCAGAGGAAGGCCGCCTCGTTGGACGAGCGGCCCGAGGTGTAGAAGGCCACTGCGTCAGCGTCCAGCTTCCGCAGCGCCAGGGCAGCTAGGCGCGCGGCTTCGTCCCAACCGATCGCCCGATAGGTGTCGCTCGCCGCGTCGTAGCGGAGCGGCTCGGTCAGGCGGCCGGCATTCTCGAGTTCCCTGTCGGACCATCCGCGCAGTTCGTCGAGCCGATGGCGAGTGAAGAAGTCCGGGTCGGCCACCCGACGGGTCATCTCCCAGGCGATGGCTTTCTGACCCTGCTCACAGCTGTCGATCGAACTGCCGTCGTTCCGGTCGGGAAAGGCACAACCGGGACAGTCGAATCCTCCGGGCCGATTGGCGGATCGGAAGCTCTCGACGACCTTGAGCGGAATGCCTTGGCGCCAGAAGGCTGAAACCGCGCTGCCCACCGCGTGGCGACCGCCGGCGGGGTGCGGGAAATCTCGGTGGCTCGGGTTGTCGTCATCCATGGCCGAACTCCTGTTCACGTTCCGCAGGATTTGAGCTTTCCGCTGGCCATCAGGTTCTCGCGCCAGGCACCGACCTTGGCGATCCATTCGTCGGTAGCCGCTGCCAGGGCACCCACGCCTCCTGCCGCATCCAGACTCGCCGCCGGCCGCTCGACGGTCCACACCGTCTCGGCAAGGACAGAACGTCGATGATCGAGCACACGGCCGCGGGCACGGAGCTCGCCCAGACTTTGCCCGGGAGTCGGGAAGACATGGACGAATTCCTCGAGCTCGATACGCAGGAGGCAGCGCGCCTTGCCCTGGCCTGCAGGAATCAGTCCCAATCCCTCGACGAGGCGCTGGCGCAACAGGGTCGCGGGGGGCGCCGTCCAGCGGGCCCGGGAATAATCGTTGCGCCGCTGCGGTTCGGCATAGGCCAGTCGGTACGCAATGCCCTCGGTCTCGAGCCAGGCCGACGCGGCGACTTCCAGGGACAGGGGATGCTCGACGACCGCCGGCGCCCGCAGTGCGGGACCCAGGTCATACACGGCCGGAACGCCCTCGCTGCCGCGCTTGCCTGTGGTGACGCAGGCACCTAGGCCGAGCGCCAGGATGACTAAGGCAAATCTCATGGCTGCCTCCCTGCGGGAACGACGAATCCGGGTTCCCCGGGGCCCGGTGGCAGGGGCGGTGCGCCGAAGACCAGCGCCTGGGGCGTATCCTCGATCAATCGAAGCACGCGGGAGAGCTGCTTGCTGGTCACGGAGACGTCCGTCGAGAGCTGATGAAGCCGGGGCATCAGGGAAGCCGCACCGTTCCCGGAGGCATCGCCGATGGCTCCGTCGAGTTTTTCGCTGGTGACGGCGAGGTGCTTGACCAACTCCCGTGTCTCGGCCAACAGCGGACCCGCTTGTTCGGCAGTCGCTGCGAGCTTCTTGAGATTCTCGTCGTTCAGAAGGGCGCGCACCTGTACCAGGGTGGCATTGAGATTGTCCAGAGTCGGCTTGATTTGACCCGAAAAACCTTCCGCATTGGCCAGCAGGGCGGAAAACTTGGCTCGATTGGCCGGATTCAGGACCTCGCTGGCATTGGTGAGGAACTGGCGGGCCTGGCGCAAGGCGTCGGCACCGGAATCCCCCAATTCGTCGATCAGCGAAGGCACCATGGCAATCCGTGGGGGAGGATCGTCATCTTCCAGAAGCGTCGTGTCCTTGCCGGTTTCCTCCAGAAGAATGTGCGCCAACCCGGTAATGCCCTGGAACCCCAACTTGGCGGTGGTCCCCCGGGTCACCGGGACCTCTTCGGCAACCACGATGGTGATCAGGATATTACGCACGTCGTCGGGATCGAGGCGGATATCGCTCACCTTGCCCACCCGGATGCCGCGGTAGCGCACCTGGGCCTGGGGATTGAGCCCGGTGACGTTCTGTTTGGTCACCACCACGTAATCTCGGGTCAATTCCTTCTTGCCGCCAAACCAGAACAGCGCCGCAGTCCCCGCCAGAGCGAGGACGATGACAAACAGACCGGCAATGAACGCATGAGATTTGTTTTCCATCAGGTGTTCGCCTTTTGCATGGCCGCGAGCCCCCGCTCGCAGCAGAAGAAATTGCGGATGAAAGGATGATCCACCGCCATTACTTCGGGCAAGGGGCCTTTGGCGACGATACGCTGCTCGGCCAGTACCGCGACCTCAGTCGCCAGACCGGCCAAGGTATCCAGGTCATGGGTGACCATCACGACGGTAAACCCGAGTTCGCGCTGCAATTGCTGGATGAGGCGGACGAAATTTTCGCTGCGGTCGGGATCGAGGCCGGCGGTAGGCTCGTCCAGGAGCAGCAGTTCCGGCTCCAGGGCCAATGCCCTCGCGAGCGCCACCCGTTTGACCATGCCGCCCGAGAGCTCCGCAGGCATGAGACGCCCGTGGCGCGGCTCCAATTCGACCATTGACAATTTGAGGTGCACCAGATGGCGTATCCAGTCCGCGTCAAGACACTTCAATTCGCGTAGTGGAAAAGCGATGTTGTCGTAAACCGAGAGCGCCGAAAACAGGGCACCATGCTGAAAGAGCATGCCCAGACGGCGGCGAACGGCGCGCTGACCGAAGGGATCGCGCTGGGCAAGATCGAAGCCGAACAGGCTGACGCGCCCCCGGGCCGGCCGCAGAAGGCCGAGCATTTCCCGCAGGAGGGTGGTCTTGCCACTTCCGGAACCGCCTACCAACCCGACCACCTGCCCGGCCTCCACCGTGAGGTCCAGGTCCTTATGGATGACGACGTCCCGGTACCGGGTCCAGATGCCGGCCAGCGCGATCGCGGGTTGCCCGACGTTCATAGTTGGGGCAATCCCAGGTTGCGCGTGAACACGGCGAACAAGGCGTCGATGATGATCACCGTGGTGATGGCCGACACCACCGAAGTCGTCGTGTGGCTCGACAGGCTCTCGGTATTGGGCCGCACGTTCAGTCCAAAATGGCAGGCGATGAGGGCGATGGAAAAACCGAAAACCATGCCTTTGACGAGGCCGATGGTCAGGTTGGCGACCGGCACTGCCCGGGGCAGGTTATCGATGAAATAGGCGGGTGCGAGATCGAGTTGCACAAGCGCGGCGAGCATGCCCCCCACCAGGGCGACGGCCGAGGTCCACAGCACCAGCAGCGGCATGGCCAAGGTCAGCGCCGCCACCTTGGGAAAGATGATCCGGACGGTGCGCGAGATGCCCATGGTCGCCAGCGCATCGATTTCCTCGGTGACCCGCATGACCCCGATCTGGGCCGTCATCGCCGAGCCGGAGCGCCCGGCGACCAGGACCGCGACCAGGACGGGGCCAAGTTCCCGGATGATCGAAATGCCCAAGATATTGACGATGAAAGCGTCGGCCCCGAAGGTCTTCAACTGCAGGGCCGACAGGTAGCTGATCGTGACGCCGATGAGAAAACCCACCAGGGCGGACACCGGCAAGGCCTGGGCGCCGGACTTGTACAGATTGGCCGAGATCTCTCGCCAGGGCCACTCGCCGCGGTAGCGGAAAAGGTGCGCGCCATCGAGGATCAACTGACCGAAAAGGGCGACGAGTCCGTGGACCTGATCCAATCCCCTTAGAGCGTAGCGCCCGGTCGCCGCAACCGGTGACACCCGGGGAGCCGGCGGGGGTGCCTCGTGTCCCGCCACCGCGGCGA
The DNA here is from genome assembly GCA_035345935.1 of Rhodocyclaceae bacterium. Taxonomy (GTDB): domain Bacteria; phylum Pseudomonadota; class Gammaproteobacteria; order Burkholderiales; family Rhodocyclaceae; genus SSSZ01. The sequence continues at coordinate 50,024 of DAORDK010000004.1, forward strand.
CCCGGTCGAAGATA
>DAORDK010000004.1:50078-58985 GCA_035345935.1 Rhodocyclaceae bacterium
CCCCCCCGGGCCCGCCACAGCAATATGGCGCCCGCTGAATCGAGCCGCGTCACTCCCGAGAGATCCCATCCTCCCCCTGCCTTGCCCGCGGCATCCAGTTCTCTCCGCAGGAGTTCCAGGCCAGGCAACAAGGCAGCCAGAGTCCAGGGACCGGTCAAGGTGTTGCAGTCACCTGCTCTCGTCAAGACCGGTTCGGACGTCATTCGCCCTTCCTCGCCTTGCTGCGCTCGAGCGTGAATTCGCGGCCAATCTGCCGCCAGACGGCGGTTTCCTCGGTCAGCGCGGCGGCGGTCCAGGGGTTGTTATCCAACCAATCGCCCGGCAGTTGGACCTCGTAACCGCGGGGAGCCGGCCGAACGCGCCACTCGGGCAGCTCGCGATCGTCCCGGGTCCGGTGCAGAAGAACGGCAAGCCGCAGGCAGAACACAAGGTCCCAACTGGCATGCTGCTCCGACAGCGGCACCAGCTTCTCAAGCTTGCCCCGATGCCCAAGAACAAGAGCGGCCAGCCGCGCTTGATCCTTCTTGGAAAATCCCGGCATGTCGGCGTTACCGAGGATGTAGGCGCCATGCTTGTGATAGGCATTGTGGGCCACCGAAATCCCGATCTCGTGCAGGCTGGCGGCCCACCCGAGAAAGGCAATCTCGCCGTCCGCGGACGGTTTGCCCCGCAATTGGCTCAAGGCATCCAAAGCCGTCTCGCGGACGCGCTCGGCCTGATCGATCTCGACCTGATACCGGCGCATGAATTGGCTAACCGTTGCGTCCCGCATGTCGTGGTGGTGGAAGCGCCCCAGGAGATCGTAGAGCACTCCGAGACGCAGAGCGCCGTCGGAATAGGTCATGCGCTCGATTTCGAGTTCCTCGAAGACGGCGGACATGATGGCCACTCCGCCGGGCAGGACCGGCAATCGGTCCGAGCGGACCCCTGGAAGATCCAAAGCCTCCGCCGAGCCGGCCTTGACGAGGAGCTGGCCGAAACGGTCCAGCCCTTCGCGGGTGATCCCCGCCTCGCCTGCCGGGTTGAGGCCGTTGAGTTCCAGGACGTCGGCAATGGCCCTCGCCGTACCCGAGGACCCCACGGCCTCCTTCCAGCCGAGCCGCAGGTAATCATGGGCAATGAGTTCGATTTCCTTGGCCGCCGCCACCTGGGCATCGCGTAGCCGTTTCTTGTCCATGCGCCCATCGGGGAAGTAGCGCAAGGTGTAGCTGACACAACCCATGTAAAGAGATTCCATCAGCTGGGGCTCGTGGCGTTTGCCGATGATGAATTCCGTTGAGCCGCCCCCGATATCCACGACCAGGCGCTTGTGGCCAGCCCCAGGAAGGGAATGGGAAGCGCCGAGATAGATCAGGCGTGCTTCTTCGCGCCCGGCGATGATTTCGACGGGAAATCCGAGCGCCGCTTCGGCCTGAGGCAGAAACTCTCCGGCATTCTTGGCCACCCGCAAGGCATTGGTGGCCACTGCCCTCACGGCCCCGCCATCCAACCCACGCAGCCGTTCGCCGAAACGGCGCAGGGCGTCGAGCGCCCGGGTCTGGGAAGCCAGGTCGAGGCGCTTGTCGGCGGTCAGTCCGGAAGCAAGGCGCACCGGTTCCTTGAGGGAATCGAGGGGGTAGATCTGGTCTTCCACCACTCGCCCCACCTGCAGGCGAAAACTGTTGGAGCCGAGGTCGACAGCGGCGACCATTTCGTAGGACATGGGCGGGAAGCGAGGAAGAGTCGGCGAATTCTAGCATCGCTGCGGGATGAGCCCGACTGTCATGTTCCCGCAATAATCCCGAAATAAGATTATTCTTATCCTTTACCGATCGCCTCCCCGCCATGTCCCGTCTTCCCGCTGCCGGCCGCTTCCCTGCCACCGACTACCTCAATCGGGAACTCGGCATCCTCGCCTTCAATCGCCGCGTCCTCGCTCAAGCCCGGGATGAACGTGTTCCCGTTCTGGAGCGTTTGCGCTTCCTGTGCATTGTCTCCAGCAATCTGGACGAATTTTTCGAAATCCGGGTTGCCGGACTGAAAGAGCAAATCCGCGGCAATTCCCCGGCAGTGACCACCGACGGGGCAACCGCGCAGGACGCCTTCCGCAAGGTCAGCCGGGAAGCCCACGCCATCGTCGCCGAGCAATACGACGAGCTGAACGCCGTGCTTTTCCCCCGCCTGGAGCAGCAGGGCATCCGATTCCTGCGTCGCGCGACCTGGAACGAAGCCCAACGGGACTGGATACTCGAGTATTTCCGGCGGGAGATGATGCCGGTCCTCACCCCTATCGGTCTGGATCCTTCTCATCCCTTCCCGCGAGTGCTCAACAAGAGCCTCAACTTCGCCGTCGAACTCGAGGGCAAGGACGCCTTCGGCCGCAGTTCCGGGGCCGCCATCGTCCAGGCGCCGCGAGTATTGCCGCGGGTCATCCGGCTGCCAGAAACCTTGGCGGATTGCGAGTACGGCTTCGTCTTCCTGTCCTCCATCCTGCACGAATTCGTCGGCGAACTCTTCTCCGGGATGAACGTGGTCGGCTGCTACCAGTTTCGGGTCACCCGCAATTCGGATCTTTTCGTGGATGAGGAAGAAGTCACCAATCTGCGGACCAAGCTCCAGGGCGAATTGCCCCAGCGCCACTTCGGCGACGCCGTGCGCCTGGAGGTGGCAGACAACTGCTCCCCCGCCATGACCCGCTTCCTGCTGGGACAGTTCGGTCTCGACGACATCGACCTCTATCGACCCCACGGCCCGGTCAATCTGGTCCGCCTGATGCAGGTCCCGGACTGGGTTGATCGCCCCGACCTCAAATTCCCGCCGTTCTTCCCCGGCCTGCCGAAACAGCTGGAAAAGGGCGTCAGCATCTTTACCTCGATCAGTGCCGGTGATGTCCTCCTGCACCATCCCTATCAGTCCTTCTCCCCAGTCATCGATCTCTTGCATCAGTCGGCCAGCGACCCCGAGGTGGTGGCCATCAAGATGACCGTCTACCGTACGGGAACCGACTCGGTGCTCATGCAGTCGCTGATTCGCGCAGCCCAGAACGGCAAGGAAGTCACCGTGGTCGTGGAGTTGATGGCCCGTTTCGACGAAGAAGCCAACATCGGCTGGGCGACCAAGCTCGAAGATGTCGGTGCCCATGTCGTTTACGGCGTGGTTGGCTACAAGGTCCACGCCAAGGCGCTGCTCATCGTGCGGCGGGAAAACGGCGGATTGCGCCGCTACGCCCACCTGGGCACCGGCAATTACCACCCCCGCACGGCGCGGCTTTACTCGGATTTCGGACTCCTCACCGCCAACGAAGAAATCACCCACGACGTCAGCGAGGTGTTCAAACAGCTCACCGGTCTCGGCCAGGCGCGAACACTCAAGCATCTTTGGCAGGCACCCTTCACCCTCCAGCCGAATGTCATCGCCGCTATCGGGAAAGAAGCTGAAGCGGCCCGGGCCGGCAAGAAAGCGCGCATCATCGCCAAGATGAATTCGCTGCTGGAGCCGGAAACCATCCACGCCTTGTACGAGGCCTCCCAGGCAGGCGTCGAAATCGATCTCCTGGTGCGTGGCGTCTGCGCCCTGCGGCCCGGAGTCAAAGGCTTGTCCGAAAATATCCGTATCCGCTCCGTCATCGGCCGCTTCCTCGAACATCACCGGGTGTTCTATTTTCACGCCAACGGCGAAGAGAAGGTCTATCTCTCGAGCGCAGACTGGATGGAGCGCAATTTCTTCCGCCGTATCGAACTCGCTTTTCCCATCCTGGACGCCAAGCTCAAGAAGCGGGTCATCAACGAAGGCCTCAAGTTCTATCTGGCCGACAACCAGAACACCTGGGAAATGAACGGGAACGGCCAGTACACCCGCCGCGGTTCGGCCAGGGCAAAGCCCCACAGCGCTCAAGGCGAATTGATGCTGGCCCTGGGCAAGTCCTGAACCCACGGGGAGCACGAAAACCGGTCCCGCGGTACAGCACCATTGAATTCCGCGGATCGAGTGTTCGGATCTTGACCACGCCCAGCGTGAGGCGCACAAGCTTCGCAAGCACTTTCAGCTCAACGGACGTTCGGGTCCGGGACGCATGACGGAGGTCCCGTCGAAAATCTTTACAGCGCGCCAGCGTTCAAAATTCAACCACCTGTTTTTTAATTGAAAATTTCCATAGCCCATTTCTTGCTTTCAGTCGACCAGCCCAATTGAAATCGGGATTTTGCGCTGGTCGTGCGCCAACCAAATATCGGAAAGGAGCAATAAATGCCTCTCAAATCTTCGCTTGTTGCGCTCGCCGCCCTCGCCCTCGCAACCTCGGGCAGCAACGCATGGGCAGATACCACCGTTTATTCCGTCAATTTTGACGATCCGATCTTCATTGCACCCGGTGTCTCGATTAGTACGGCCTACACTGGTTTTACAACAGCTGCTACGGGTTCCTACTCGGGCAGCGCCGGCAAGAGCTGGTCGGGCGATTATTTCAACGGGAACGGCGATTCGCTCAGCCTGACCTGGTCCGGCCTCGCAGCTCATTCCAGCGCCCGCATCGACATGCTGCTGGGCTTCTTGAACTCTTGGGATAGTCGCGATGGGGGCTGCTGTTCGCCCGATAATTTAGACATTTACATCGATGGCAACCTCGTCCTGAGCATGACGACGAACAACGCCCTTGGAACGATTGTCGATTTCGGCGGCGGCACTCAATTGGTCGATAACGGGCAGATCGATGGTTCCGTGTATTTCTCTGACGACTTGGTCGACATGGCGACCGCCTCCGCCTTGAGCTTTGCCCACACCAGTTCGTCCCTCACCATGCTCATCACCCCCTCGGGGGCGGGTTGGCAAGGTTGGTCTGACGAAGGCTGGGGATTGGACTCCCTTTCTCTCGCGCTGGACCTCAGGGCGGAAGTTCCGGAGCCGGCAAGTTTGGCGCTTCTCAGCTTGGGTCTGCTCGGCCTTGGTCTTTCGCGCCGCCGTCGTTCTTAAGTCCAAGCTCTACGCATCCGAGGCGGCCGATCGGCCGCCTTTTCTTTCGTTCCGGCAGACGGAAGCACAGTTCCGGTGATCCCGTGTAAGGCGTCGCGCCGATTTCCGGGGCCTGCCAACACAAATCGGAGCCCGCGGGTCGTGCCTCCCGATAAACCTTGTCAGACCCGCCGCGCCGCGACCACCCCTTCGACTTCGTGGATCAACGAAAGCGTACGCTGGAGCTGCCCCAGGTTGCCGATCTCGACCGTGAATCCCATATGGGCTTTGCCCTGCTTCGATTGGGTATTGACCCCGATGACGTTGATCTTCTCGCGGGTAAAAATTTCGGAAATGTCCCTGAGCAGGCCCTGGCGGTCGTGGGCATCGACGATCAAGTCGGCGGCAAAGACGCCGGTGGTTTCGCCTCCCCAGTCGGTTTCGATCACCCGTTCCGGGTGGAGCGCGGACAGGTTGGCAAAGTTGGGGCAGTCGGCGCGGTGGATTGAGACGCCTTTGCCACGGGTCACGAAGCCCTGGATGGAATCGGGCGGCGCCGGCTTGCAGCAACGGGCGAGTTGGGTGAGCAGTTTGTCCACGCCAACGATGAGGATGCCTTGATTGCCGTCCACCGGTTTTCTGGGGCGCGTCTGGACCGCATCGGGCAACTGGGTTTCGACTTCATAGTCACCGCCCCGCGCGACCGACTGGAATTGCCGCAGATTCATTTCGCCGCGGGCAGCGGCGATGTAGAGGTCGTCGGCCCGGGTGTAGCCGAGCTTGTGGGCCAGATCATCCATGTTGGAACCACTGAGCCCAAGGCGCTGCAATTCCTTGCCGACGATGCCACGACCTTCAGAAAGCGTCTCCTCCAGGGCAAGATTGGCAAACCACTGCCGTACCTTGACCCGCGCGCTCTTGGTCTGGATATAGCCCTGAGCGGGGTTCAGCCAGTCGCGCGACGGGCCGCCCTGCTTGGCGGTGACGATCTCGACCCGCTGACCGGTTTCGAGGGGAGTATTGAGAGGCACCAACTGGCCATTCACCTTGGCTCCCCGGCAGCGGTGGCCGAGGTCGGTATGGACCCGGTAAGCAAAATCCACCGGCGTCGACCCCGCGGGCAGGTCCACCACCTTGCCCTGGGGAGTGATGACGTAAAGCGTTTCGTCCAGGGCAGCCTGTTTGTAGTGGTTGACCCAATCCGAACTATCGGCGACTTCGTCCTTCCAGGTCAGGAGCTGGCGCAACCAGGCGATCTTCTCGTCGTAGCTGTCCTCGGCGCCGTGACGGACGCCTTCCTTGTAGCGCCAATGGGCGGCAACTCCGAGTTCCGCATGCTTGTGCATTTCCCAGGTGCGAATCTGCACTTCCAGACTGCGGCCGTCCGGACAGCGCACCGCGGTGTGGAGCGAGCGGTAGTGATTCCCCTTGGGATTCGAGATGTAGTCGTCGAATTCCTTGGGAATCGGAACCCAGATGTTATGGACAATGCCGAGCACCGTGTAGCAATCCTTGATGTCATCGACGATGACCCGCAGCGCCCGCACGTCGTACACCTCCGAAAACTCGACGCCCTTCTTGCGCATCTTGTTCCAGATGCTGTAAATGTGCTTCGGTCGGCCGTAGATTTCGGCTTTGGCGATGCCCACAGCCAGCAATTCCTCGCGTAAGCGGCGAATGGCGTCGGCGATGAATTGCTCCCGCTCAGTCCGCTTCTCGTCCAACAGCTTGGCCACTTGCTTGTAGGTGTCCGGATGCATGAAGCGGAAGGACAGGTCCTCCAGCTCCCACTTCAACTCCCACACCCCCAGTCGGTTGGCCAACGGGGAATAGAGTTCCAGGGTCTCCCGGGCCACCTGGACGCGCAGGTCGTCCGGATGGGAGGCGTAGAAGCGCAGCGTCTGGGTACGGCTTGCCAGCCGCAGGAGCACCACCCGGATGTCCTCGACCATGGCCAGCAGCATTTTGCGCAGCACCTCGATCTGCGCCTTCATTTCCTGGGGATTGACCTCGCCGGCCTCGATATTGGCGGCAACGAATCCCCGGGCGATGGGGCGCAGGCGGTTGAGGCGGGAAATGCCGTTGACCAGGTGGGCCACCGACTTGCCGAAACGTTCCCCGATATGCTCGACGCCATGCTCATGATGGGCTGGAATGGCGAAAAGCAACGCCGCGACTCGAGAATCCCCGTCGAGCTTCAATCCGGTGATGATCAGTGCCATGCCAAGCGCATGGGACCAGATGCGCTCCCCGCTGCCCAGCGCGGCCTCGCCATACGCCTCCCAGGCGTATTCCACGGCGTCCCGCAGCCTTCGGGATTCCTCCTCCCCGAGCCCTTCGGAAAGCGTCTGGAGGTACTGCTGAAAATCGCCCTGGCTGGCGATGGAATGCATGACGGAAACCATGGCCGCCATTATAGCGCCCCGGGCGAAAGCGCCCGTAGTGCATAATTCTCCAATGTCCCCATGCCCTGAAACCGCCGGCCCCCGGCGGTTCCTTCTCAATCCCTACCTACTCCTCACGCTTACCGTGCTTTTCTGGTCAGGGAACATGGTTCTCGGCCGCGGCATTCGCGACGATGTTCCTCCCTTCGCCCTCGCCTTCTGGCGCTGGGCCATCGCCCTCGCCCTGACCTTGCCGCTCGCCTGGCCCCATCGCCGGCAATGGCCCCTCCTCCTTCGCGGCTGGAAAGCCGTCGCCGGACTCGGTCTGCTCGGCGTAGGGGGCTATAACACTTTCGCGTACTTGGCCTTGCAATCGACTACCGCGACCAACGCAGTCCTGCTCAATTCCTTCATCCCGGTGGCCACCATCGCCATCTCCTGGGCTTTTCTGGGCAAGCGCCTGGGTCCCAGGGAAGCGTTCGGAGTCCTGCTCTCCCTGACCGGGGCCGTCGCCATCGTCGCTCGTGGGGACCCGGCCGTCCTCGCGCAACTCGCCCTCAACCGTGGCGACCTGTGGATGCTGATCGCAGTCCTCACCTGGGCGATTTACACCGTCGGCCTGGCCTGGCGACCAGCCGGCGTGGACCCCATGCTCATGCTGGCGGCGATGACCCTGGTCGGCCTTTGCGCGCTCATCCCCGCCTACGCCTGGGAAGCCTCTACAGGCCGGACCATAAACCTCCATGCCGGCAGCCTGCTCTCCCTTGCCTACGTCGGCATCTTTCCAGGCTTTCTCGGCTATGTGTTCTACAACCGCGGCGTCGCAGAAGTCGGCGCCAACCGGGCTAGCCTCTTCATCCACCTGATGCCCGTTTTCGGAACCGCCCTCTCGGCAATCTTTCTGGGAGAGATTCCCCAGCCCTACCATTACTCCGGAATCGCCCTCATATTCGCCGGAATCTGGTTGACCACCCGCCACTGATGGGAATCCTCGATTTTTTCCGCCGAGCGCCCCCGGCCACCCTTCCAGATTCCCTCTGGGAAGCGACTCTGGGCAGTCTGCCCTTCCTGGCCGCCTTGACCGAGGAGGAAAAGACACGCCTCAGGGAATTGGTCGCCGCCTTCCTGGCGGAAAAGGAATTCACCCCCGCCGGAGACCTGGTGGTGGACGACGGGGTCTGCCTGGCCATCGCCGTGCAGGCCTGCCTGCCCATCCTGGAACTCGGTCTGGCGGCCTACCGGGGCTGGGTGGGCATCGTGGTCTATCCCGACGAGTTCGTCATTCCCCGCGCGACCCAGGACGAGGACGGCGTGGTGCACGAGTACGACGAAACGGCCTCCGGCGAAGCCTGGGCGGGCGGCCCCGTCATCGTCTCGTGGCGGGACGCCCAGATGGCGGGCGACGGCTACAACGTGGTGATCCACGAATTCGCCCACAAGCTGGACATGGAAAACGGCGAGGCCGACGGCGTGCCCCCGCTTCCCCCCGGCGTCTCCCGCAAGCAGTGGGAAAACATTCTGCACGCGGCCTACGAGCACTTCTGCCAGCGCGTCGATGGCGACGAGGAAACCTGGATCGACCCCTACGGCGCCGAAC